>JAHEDC010000203.1 GCA_024641425.1 Verrucomicrobiales bacterium
GCCGTTACATCTCTAAGGCGACGGCATGCGAGATCATCAAACGGGTGAGGCCCCGTCGTTCTTACTTTAAGCACTCCGGAACGATGAGCGTCTCTTCGAAGGTCATCTTATAGCAACTGTCCACCGCGCCGACGACGCCGATGACGCCGCCGAGGAGGGGCGGTCCGCCCGGCAGGTTTGAGCCGAGGGCGAGGCGGCTCTGAATATCCAACTCAAGTTCGCCGCAGTCGTCGGTCATACCAAGGAAGGCGATCGTGCAGTCGTCGATGGGAATGCTTTCCGCGGGAGGGGTGAGGTTGATCGTTCCTTCCACGACGCCCTTCCAGAGGCCGCCCACGCAAGCGCCCAGCTTGCAAAGGTTGTCGACATAGAGGGCGGTGAGTTCGACGAGCTTGCCGTAATCGATGGCGGCCGAGAGTCCGGTGGGATCGGTGAAGGTGAGGGGATCATGGGCCGCGTAGGCGTAGAAATTGAGGTCGTGCCCGCGGTAGCGTTTGGGATCGGGTTGGGTGAAGCGTCCGAGGACGGGATCGTAGTATCGGCGGCGGTTCTCGTAGAGTCCGACGGCATCGAGATGGAAACGACCGGCGAAGCGCGGCAGCCCGCTGTCCGGGGGTAGCGGGCCGACGATGTTCCCGAAGGCGTCGTAGTCCGTCCAGGAAACGAAGTCACCGTTCTCGTCGAGCGTGCCCCGCACCGAGCCGAGGTGATCCTTGAGGAACCAGCGCTTGCCGACGCCGGCGATGGCGACGGCGTGGAAGTCATCGGGTTGGTCGAGCGAGTAGAAGTAGCTTTTCGACAACGTGGTCGAGCCGTCCTCGAATTCGCCGAGGGGCATGTTGCGGTCATTGATGATCCAGGTCGTGGTGCCATTGAGGGTGCGGCGGAGGAGGCGGTTCGCGTAGTCGTAATCCAGCACGATGGTGGCGGAAGGGGTTGCCAGCGCCGAGGGCCGGACTTCCGCGAGGACGAGGCGATTGCGATGGTCGTAGGCAAACTCGGTGATCTCGCCGCTGGCCGTGTTCGTGCGGGTGGCAATGTTCCCGTCCAGGTCGTAAGTAAACGTGAAGTCGCCGATGGCCGTCAGTTGGTTGCCGGGAACGATGGTCGCGGGGCCTGCGAGTTGATGCGAGGAAAAACGGTTGCCAACGATGTCGTAGGCGTAGGTCTCGTCAGGGAGAGCGGGATTCGTATGGTCGACGGAGATAAGGCGGCCCGCGCTGTCGTAGGACGGCGTGAGGGTGTCGGAGGCGGTGATGAGTCCGGCGATGCCGCCACCCGGACGACGTTGGATGGTCAGGTCGGCATCGGGATGCGGGAGGATTCCGTTCTCGTCCTCGTGGCGGATGTTCGCGAGCGAGCCGTCGAGGTTATAGGTGAAAAACGAGCGCGAGTGGACTCCGCCGGCTCCGAACTGGGTGGTGCGTTCCATCTCCGAAACCGAGCCGTCCGGAGTCCGTTCGATTCGAATGGCATCGCCGGAGCTGTTCCACTGGAGCCGATAAGTCCGGCCCGCGGTGCGCGTCGCGATGATACTGTTCTGCGGTTGGAAACCCTGGCGGAGCGTGACATTCCGTGGATGGACCTGGGCCGTGGTGGTCGCTTGTTCCCGTTCCCAGAAATAGGCGATATCGAATTCGGTCTGACCGTCATAGTTGAAGGTGACGACCGACGGCTGCACCACTCCGCCGGCATAGGAGATGGTATTCACGACCGCGCCGGCGGTATCGACGACGCTCGTCAAGCGACCAAGAGCGTCGAAATTGAAGGCGATGGTGCGGATGACCGCGCCGCTCGTGTCGTGCCAGCGTTCGGCCTTGAGGTGACGGTTGGCGTCGAACTCGTAGGTGCGGCGTTTTCCGGATGGAAGAACGGTGGCGGCCAGCAAACCGCGGGCGTCGTACTCGCGGGTCTCGACACCCCCGGCGGCGAAGGTGATGGCATTGAGCCGCTCCTCGGGATCGTAGCCGTAAGTCGTCGTATTGCCGAGAGGATCGGTGACGGACGCGACATTGCCGCTGGCGTCGCGCGTGGTCGTGGCGACGCCGCCCCCGGAAAGCGTGAGCGCGGTGAGGTTGCCTTCGGCATCGGTCTCCATCGTCGTGACCATGCCGTCGCGGTCCGTGGAGGTGGTGCTGCCGTCGGGATTCTCCACCGTGCCGATGACATTCCCGTTCGCGTCCTCCTGGGAAAGTGGGATGGCGCGCGCATCGTAGGAAAACGTGCTGGTCGCGCCATTGGCGGCCGTGAGCGAGCTGATGAAGCCCGCCCGATCCGTGACGATCGAGGTCTTGATTCCGAGGACATCGGACAGGCCCGCGAGCTGGCCTTTGCTGTCGTAGCGGAGGGAGACCGCGTAGGCGTCGGACTCGATGATCTTCACCGGACGTCCATCGGGACCGCGCACGACATCGTAGTTCGGTCCATTGGCGGCGCGCTGGGCGATGAGATTGCCTTTGTCGTCATAGCTCCAGGTCGATTCTCGCCTGTCGAACGAACGGGCGCGGGTAACATTGCCGAAACCGTCGTATTCGAGGATCACATGGCCGTTGGGCGCAATGGTCGGTTGGACAAGCCGCGTCATGTTTCCCATCGCGTCGTACTGGTAGGTCCACTGCGCGCCGGTCTCGTCGATGAGGGCCGTCTCCTTGTCGGGATTGGCGGGATCGCCGTAGGTGTAAGTCTTGACGTTCCCCATCGGATCCGTCTCGCGCGTGACATTGCCGCGCTCGTCGTACACGATGCTGGTGGTGAATCCGCGCGGGGTCGTGACATTACCGGTGAACCCGGCTGGATCCCACGACTGCTCTCGGCGGTTGCCGTTCTGGTCGACGACCGCGAGGAGGCGACCGTTGGCGGGATCGTATTCGTAACGCGCGGGCATGCGACCGAGCGGATCGACGATCATTTCCAAATAATGGGCCGGATCGTTGCGATAGACGTAAGTCGTGGTGCGGCCGTCCGGGTCGGTCGAGGTCACGAGGTCGCCCGCCGTATCGTAGGAAAAGCCCCACGCGCTGCCGGCGGAATCGCTGATGGACACGAGGCGTCCCTGGCCGTCGCGGACGAACGTGATGCCGAGACCAGCCGAATGGGTGATGCCGTTCGGGTTTGCGGTGATCGTGTTGCCGTTCGCGTCTTCCGCGCGGAGGAAGCCGGTGTCCTCGTGATACGTGTAGCGCTTCTGCTGCGGATCGATCAGGACAAAGGTCGACGGATTGTAGGGGAAGCCGAAAAAGAACAGCGACACGGTGCCATCGGGATTGAGGGCGAGGAAGGCCCGGTCACCCTCGGGAATTTCCAAACGATGGTAGACACCCGGATCGGCGTCAAACCGAACCTTGTAGACGGAACCGAACGCCGAGCCCGCGCCCACTTCGGGATGGAAGGTGAAGCCCAGCCGTTCGCCGGTCGGAGCCGTGATGTAAACGCGCGTGCCGTCCCGGAAGGGCGTGGCACCGAAGAGCCCGCCCACGCCCGTGTCCGGCACCGTTTCGCGAATGTCAGGGTCCTGAAGCGCGAGCGACCAGCCGAAGCCCAGCTCGCCGTCCTCGTCGGACTCCAGCGAATCATAGACGCGGGTGAACTGGAGCGGGAAGCCCGCGAGATCGACCGAGATGTCGGTGAATTCCAGCCGATTGCGCCCGAATTTCGCCCCACCCACGACCTCCAGCATCACCGGCTGCGCGCGCCCTAGGCCGATGTCGTTCTTCGCCACCACCCGGGCGACGTAGCTGTTGTTCTTCAACGTCGTCCCGTCAATGGTCGCGAGGACCGCGTGGGCGTCGATGGTGCCGGTGCCTTCGGCGAGGCGATTCCAATCCTCGTCGGCGGCGCCGATGTCATTCAGATCGACGAGATCCGTGCGGGCGAGATCGACATACCATTGGCGCAGCGGCCGCGCGGAGGTGATCGTGCCGGTGATGTCGGCGGTGAGCAAGACCATGCTGCCGGGCGCGGGCGATGTGATCGTCACGATGGGACGCAAGTCGGCTTCGGTGACGTTCTTCGCGATGACCTGCCCGTAGCAGGCGATTCGGGTGGGCGAGTTTTGCGCGCAGAGCCGGACGAAATAGACGCCGTCCGCCATCGTGGAGAGCGGAACGGTGGCGATGGGAGTCGAGTAGACATTGCCGCTGCCGCTGGCGATCTGCTGGTAGTCGGCGTCGGCCGCCGTGAGGTCGTAGGGGTCGATGTCATCGACGGGCGCGATCTCAAGGGTCCACTGCGTGACGGCGGGCGAGCCGATGATCTCGGCGATGATTTCGGTGTCGTCGGGAGAAACAAAGCCGGGTCCGGGCGTGAGGATGCGGGCCCGCGGGGCCTGGACCGTGTGCGACGATTGACCGGTCTGGCTCTGATCGAAGGGAAAGGTGCCGTCGGCGTTCAGGACATAGATCTCAAGGCTCTTCTCCGCGGTCTGATGGCCGGTGTCGGTGGTGGTGGCCTCGACGTAGAGCTTCCCGGCCTTCGGGACGGGCACCGTCGTGCGGCCGTTGGCGTTGAGGGAAACTGGCTGGCCGTTGACGCGGACTTCCAGGTTCGCGATGCCGATGTCGTCGAAGGCGGAGGCTCCGACGATGGCGAACTCTCCGGCGCGAAGTCCGGTCGTCGACGGCTCCCCGTCTCCCCCTGTGAGGATGAGGGTGGGTGGCAGGTCGCGGAAGTAGCGGCCGAAATCCCGGTCCTCGAAGCTCTCGTTCGAGCGGATCGTGACGATGTGCGCGCCCGGATCGACCGGCGCGACGTGGAGGGCCTCGAAACCGACGAGGTCGAAGCCGGGCGCGGTGCCCCCGGTGTCCTTTCCGACAACTTTCACGAACCGGATGGGACCCGTAAGATTGTATTCCGCCAGGTCAATAAGCTGGGGCGTGCCTTCCTCCGTGAACTCACCGAGGAGCACAAGGTTTCCGAGCGAGTCCCCGACCAGGACATCGGCCTTTTCGGAGGCCGGCCCGCCGATGTAGGGATAAAGCACGAAGTCAGCACCTGGCCGGTCGACGATGGGTTCGTCGAAGCGCACGGTGATGGAGGCTCCAAGCGGAAGGCTGATGAACTCGACCCCGCTTCTGATCCGGGGGCCATTTCCAGTTCCCCGGACTCCAATGGGTTTCAGCACCAGGTCGGGCGAAACCTCCTCGAAGTTCTGGTTCGGATCGATCGCCAGCCAATCCGCCGGCCAGTCTGAGGCCGACTGGCCATAGGGCACATCCAGCGCTCCGATCCCGGGCGCGGAATGGGTGTATGCGACAAGCTCGTCGGGTAGGAAATCCACTGTCGGCGCTTGTCCGTCCACGGGGAAAGTCTGCACGTTGGGCGCAGGTAGATGCTGGCGGACGTGGTGGAGTCCGGGCGCGACGAACACGAACTCGTAGTCGCCGTTTGCCTTCGTCCTCGCGGTGCGCTCGCCCGGGTCGAGGACACCGTTGAAATTCGCGTCCAGGAAGACGGTGATTCCCTCCAGGGGCGCGTCACCCGAGAGGTCGCCGTCGTTCTCCGTGTCATTGAAGACCGTCCCCCGGATCGTGCCCCCGAAAAGCGAGCCGCCCGACGGATCGGAGAAGAAGTCGAGGATCTCCGCGCCATCGAGGATCGAGTCTCGGTCGGTATCACTGACCCGCGGATCGGTGCCTGCGATCGCTTCCTCGATGGCGGAAAGGCCGTCGGCATCGAAGTCGATCGGCTCCAGCGCTTCCAGGCAGAAGAAGCCTCCCGGATCGGAGGGTATGACTTCGATCTCGATCCGCGTGCCGTCTCCCTCGATCGGCCCCGCGATTTCCTGGTAGTTGCTCATCGTCTCCGAGTAGAGAATGCGGTAGAAGGCCCCAGCCACCGAGTCCCACGAGAGCATGACCGTGTCGGGGGCGATCAGGGCGACATCGACGGACAGGAATGATCCGGTGTCGAGGGGATCGGTGCCGGCGGAATATTCCTGCCGCACGGTGAAGCCGTCGCCGTCGTGATCGATGTCCAGTTCCCAGGTTTCCAGTCCGTAAAGGTCTAGCCAGAGCGAGCCCGGAGGCCGCGACTGGAGTTGCGCCTCCGCCGGGATGGACCCGAAGGCGAGGAATCCGCCAAGGGCGACGAGGAGGGCAGGAGCGATCCGCCGTCTGTGCCGCCCAAGGAACAGCGCGCCGAGAGCCAGGAGGCCCACGCAGGCGGGTTCGGGAATCACGTTCAGCACCAGGTTGTCCAGGGAGAAGGAATTCGTCGTGCTCTCAAGGCGGATGATGTTCGCGAAGGTGGGCGCGAAAAGGAAGGTCTCGAAATCCGCCGCTCCTCCGGGGCCGTCGTTGATCCCGTCGGTAAGGAAAACCTGAGAGACCGAACCGCCGAGGCCATCGAAACCGTTGAAGGTGATCGAGACTGGCCCCGGTGTGCCCGCGCTGTATTCCGCGAGATCGATAGAAACCGGGGTAAAAGGATCGCCCGAGAGACCCGCCATCACAAAGGAGTCGCCGAAGGCGAGTTGAAGATAAGGCGAGCCGTTCGCGGGGAAGTCCGCGAGGTCTCCCGCATTCCGCCGGAGTCGGAACGGAGGAGTATCCTCCTCGGGACCGAGCGGCTTCACCAGAAGGCCCTCCTCGGTGTAGCTGCTGATCCCCAACTGCGTTCCAGTCGTGGGAACCGGGGCTTGTTCGAATTCCAGCATGACGAGCGCGCCCGGCGAGGCGGTCACGCCGCATGCCAGCGTGGCGATCGCCCCCAGGAAATTCCGAAGGGGAGTCCTTCGCACCGGTCGCATACCTCCGCAGGCGGTGCGCGTTTCGGGAGGCGGCGAGGAGAACTCGACGGAAGAGCGGGGCGGTTCAGTCATCGTTGGAGCGTTTGGGATGGGGCCACAGCGCACAAGCCGGGTGGCGTGGCGAGGGACTCCGGCACGGGCAGGCGTCAAAGGTGAATAGTCACCTTTCCGGCAATTCTTTCAGACTTTTCCCCCAGAGAATTCCGCCGCCGGATTCGGGGACGGGAAAACTTGTCACGGGGTTGCCGGTATGGGAAAGGTGGTAGCGGTCGCCGATGCTGTTCGGCGGTCTCCCTTTCGCCATGCGACTGCCCTTTCCCGATTTCTGCGCCGTGACGCTCCTCTTCCCCGTCATCGTGGGGGCGGTGGAGGTGCCGGTTCATGAATGGAAACCCAGCCATGGAATGCGGGCGAGGACGGGAGAACTCGACGGTGAGACGCTGAAGGAAGTGAGGATGGAGGACGGAGCGATGGTCTTTGATGGGACGGACCGGGTGCGCTTCGCGGAGGTGGAGCCGAGGGCTTTGCCACAAACGACGCTGAGCGCGGAGGCTTGGGTCATGGTCGATCAGGGGACGCGGTGGGGCGGAATCCTCGGATACATGCAGGACAACGGGGACTTCGAAAGGGGCTGGCTGCTCGGGTATGACGAGAAGGTTTTCACCTTTGCCGTGTCCAATGGCGGGCCGCTGCAGTGGGCGCGGTCGACAACGGCCTTCGCGAAGGAAAAGTGGTTCCATGTCGCGGGAACCTACGACGGGACGCACGTTCGAATTTACGTGAACGGGGAACTGGAAGGGGAGGCGATGACGAGCGGCGGAGCGATTGCCTATCCTGAATCGGCGTTCTACACGCTGGGGGCCTATCAGGACGACGATGAATTCTATCCCTTGAAGGGTCGCATCCGTTCGGCCCGCCTTTACGACGGAATACTCGATGCGGCCGAGGTGAAGGCGCTTTATGAGAAGGAGCGCGACGAACTGCCGCAGGAGATCGCCTTCTCGGTGCGACCGGCGTTGCGTTTTGTCGGGAGGGAGTCGGCGCGGGTGAGTTGGGAATCGAGCATCCCGGGAACCGGAGCGGTCGCGTTCGGGAAGACGCGGGCTTTGGGGAATGTCATCGAATCGGAGCGGAAAGGCGGGATCGCGCACGAGGCGATGCTGACGGGGTTGGAGCCGGGTGAGGCGTATTTTTACAAGATCGGCATGGTGGCGGAGGATGGGAAACGCCATTTCAGTGAGACCTACGAATTCAGCACGGCAGTGAATTTTTCCCTGCCCGCGCAGTCGGCGACGACGGCGATTCCGGAGTCGGTCACCGAGGAGGCGAGGCGGATTCTGAAAGCGGGCGGGCAGGGGAAAGGCTATTGCGTGAGTCTCGGTTGTGGGGACGGGCGATTGCTCGATGCGCTGGCTCGGGAGAGTGAGCTGGTGGTGGTGGCACTGGAGACGGATGCGGCGCGGGCGGATGCGGTTCGACGGCGACTGTATGAGGCGAAAGGCTACGGTGCCCGGGTCTCGGTGATAGAGATTGAGGACTGGGAAAGAATCCCGCTGACGGCGTGCGTGGCAAACTTGATCGTCTGTCCCGGGGGGGCGTCTCCGGTTTCCGAAGTCGTGTTGAAGGGGCTGCTTGTGCCCGGGTCAGGGGTCGCATGTCTGGCGGACGGGCAGGGCGGGATCCGCGTCGTTTCCCGGCCATCGCTGGAAGGTTCCGGCGATTGGACGCATCAGTACGGCACGCCGGCGAATCTGGCGAGCAACGGGGAGACACTCGGCGGGGTGGCGTCGACCGGTGAAATGAAGACCCAGTGGTTCGGACGACCGGGAGCGGATTTCGGAATCGACCGCAACCCGCGGATGCCGGCTCCGGTGGCGGCGAATGGCCGGCTTTTCCATCAGGGGATGGACCGGATGGTGGCGCTCGATTCAAATAATGGGGCGGTCCTCTGGGGACTGGAGATTCCCGATCTGCGCCGGGTGAATATTCCGCGGGATTGCGGGAACTGGTGTGTGGATGAAGATGCCCTCTATGTCGCGATCCGCGAGCGGGCATGGATTTTCGACGCGGCGACGGGCGAGCGCAGGGCAACGCTGCCCGTTCTGCCCAAGGAGACGGCGGGGCAGGATTGGGGCTTCATCGCGCGCGAGGGGACGCGGCTTTATGGAAGCCGCGTGCGGGCGGAGGCGGTGTATTCGAGTTTCTGGGATCGCACGGCCTGGGTGGACGGGAAATCAGGGGACGGAACCGGTAAGGTCTGCAGCGAGAACCTCTTCGCCTACGATCTGCCTTCGGGGAAGGCGGCCTGGGTTCATGAAGGCGGGATGATTCTCAACTCGACGATCACGATTGGCGACGGGCGGGTCTGGTTTGTCGAGTCGCGGAATGCGGAGGCCTTGGCGAGTCCCGAGCGCCAAGTGACCTCGGAGAAGTTATGGCTCGACCAGTATCTCGTCGCCCTCGATGCGGCGACGGGTGCGAAGTTACTCGAGCAGCCGATCGATACCGAGGATGGCACGGTGACTTTCTATCTCCAGCAGACACCCCGGGGAATCCTGATTTCGGCCTCAAATTCGAAGTATCACCTCTATCTTTTCGATGCGGAAACGGGCGCGCTGAAGTGGCAGCGGAGCAATCCGTGGCCGGACGCCGATCATAGCGGCCACATGCTGCATCCGGTTGTCATGCATGATGCCATCTACATTCAGCCGAATGGCTACGCGTTGGAGACGGGTGAAATTATCACCACGGGTGTCGGCGCGCGGCGGGGTTGCCATACTTATGTCGGGGTGGGGGAGAATCTGCTCTATCGCGGCCCCGAGGGGCAGCTTGCGTTCTGGGATCGGAAAAGCGAGGCCATCTCCTATTGGGATCGCCTGCGTCCGAGTTGTTGGCTCAGTGTGGTGCCATCAGGCGGCATGCTCCTCGTGCCGGAAGGGGGCGGTGGCTGCTCGTGTGGCGGGTGGATGGAAACCTCGGTGGTCTTCGCGCCCATGGGATTGCTCGGGTATCCGGTGCCGGAAGGAGGTGCGGAATGAAGGCGCTGCTTGCGATGCTAATTCTGATCTCCGCGGTCCGCGCCGAGGACTGGCCGACGTACCAGCATGACAACCGCCGGAGCGGAGTGACGGCGGAGACGCTTGCCTTTCCGCTCGGTGAGGTGTGGCGTTATGAGTCACCAACCGCCCCGCAGACAGCCTGGGCCGGGCCCGCGAAATGGGATGCCTATTCTCCGAACGAAGGCCTGCAGTCGATGCGTAACTTCGATCCCGCGTTCTTTGTCACGGTGGCGGGCGATTCCCTGTATTTCGGATCCTCGGTCGACAACGCCGCGCATTGTCTCGACACTGCGACGGGCGAGGAGCGCTGGGTCTTCTTCACCAATGGCGCGGTAAGGGTACCGCCGACGATCGAGGGAAACATGGCCTATCTCGGATCGGACGACGGGCATGCCTACGGTGTGGATGCGGCCACCGGAAAGCGACTCTGGAAAATGAAGGCCTCGCCCGATCCGCGGATGATCCCGAGCGACGGGAAATTCCTCTCGCCGTGGCCGGTGCGAAGCGGAGTGATGGTGCGCGATGGCCTG
>JAHEDC010000204.1 GCA_024641425.1 Verrucomicrobiales bacterium
AGACCTCGGGGAAGCCCCCCCCCGCTGGGATGATCGGGAGACTCTGAAAGTCGCAATTCTTTTTGCCCGACGATCAGGAGGCGATCCACTGACCCGCGTGGTGCAACGGCGCGTCTCCCCACCACGGGCGTGTCGGTGGTGGCCCGGGCGAAAACCCACGGAGCCGACCTCGCCACGCTCGACTAAGGGATCCCCGGAGCGTTTCTCGTTCCATGGACCCTAAAACGGCACCAACCGCTCGGCCGCTTCAAGATCGTTGGGGAAGGTGATCTTCGGGTTCGGGTGGCGGCTTTCGACGAGGAAAACGGGGGCGCTGATCGACTCGACGGCAGAGGCCTCGTCGGTAACGGATTTCCCCGCCGTGCGGACGGCGTCGTAGGCGCGGAGGATCAGTTCCTTGCGGAAGACCTGCGGGGTCTGCATGGCCCAGAGGCCTTCGCGCTCGACCGCGCCGATGACGAAGCCCTCGTCGTTGGCGCGCTTCACGGTGTCGGTGATGCGGCGGGCACAGGCCGCGGCGCCGTGTTCGGCGGCGGCGGCGATGCAGTCCTCGATTTTCTTCGACCGGATTAGCGGCCGGGCGCCGTCGTGGATGGCGACGAACTCGAAGTCGGCCCCAACGGCCTGGAGTCCGTTCCAGACCGATTCCCAGCGTTCGGCTCCGCCTTCGACGACGCGGGATTTCTTGGCGGGTGCGAGGGCCCGGACATCCTTGAGGCGCTCGGCGGAGGTGACGATGATGATCTCCTCGACGGAGGGGCAGTTCTCGAAGGCAGAGAGGGTGCGGGCGAGCACGGGAATGCCGCCGAGGGGCGCGAAGAGCTTGTCGAAGCCCATGCGCTGGCTGGCGCCGGCGGCGACGATGATGGCACTGGTGCGGGGATTGTTGCTCATGGCGTGGGGGGATTTTCGAGGCCTGGAGTTTCAGCCAAGGCGTTTCATGACTTCCTGGGAGAGGGCTTTTCCGTCCGCGCGACCGGCGGCGCGCTCCTGAACGAGTTTCATCACCGCGCCCATCTCCTTCTTCGAGGTCGCGCCGACCTCGGCGATGCAGGCCGCGACAAGGGACCCGATCTCGGCCTCGCTCAGGCCCGCGGGGAGGAATTTCTCCAAAACGTCGATCTCGGCCTGCTCGTTCGCGACCAATTCGGGGCGCGCCGCCTTCTCATAGCTTTCGATGGAATCCTGGCGCTGCTTGATCTGCTTCCGCACGACGGCCACGGCCTCGGCATCGTCGAGGTTTCCCTCCGCCCCGTGCTTCTCGATGGCGGCGTACTTGATTGCTGATTTCAGACCTCTGAGGACGTTGAGGGCGGCGGCATTCTTCGCCTTCATCGCCTCCTTCATGTCGTCCGCGAGGCGTTGCGAGATCGTAGATTCACTCATGTCCGGTAGCTTAATCCTAACCGGCTCCCTAAACAAGATTTGAGTTCACGGCAATTCGCGCCACCATCACGGTCATGAAGGACACTACGAAGGAAAACTGGCTCGGATCGCTCCTCTGGGGGCTCGCGCTCGGCACGGCCATCGCGGCCGCCGGGGTCGTTTTCTGCTATCTGCTCCTGGTCGCCTACCACCGCGCGATGGAAACCCGCGGTTGGGCCGAAACGCCCTGCGAGGTTTTCGCCTCGGAGGTGCGCGAGTTCAAACCCACACCGCACAGCCCGATGAACTACAAGGCGGACATCCAATACAGCTACTTTTTCGGGGACAAACAGTTCGAGGGAAACCGGGTCCGACGCGGCGACGGGGCCAGCGGCAACCGCTCGAAGGCCGAGAAGGTGGTCGAGGCGTTTCCGGTCGGCGACTCCGTGTGCTGGGTCGATCCGGCCGCACCCGAAAACGCGGTGCTGCGCCACACCTCGAAGGCCGCGCTCTACAGCATCTGGTTTCCCGGACTTTTCGTGCTCGGTGGCGTCGGAATCATGGTCGCGGCGGTGAGGAACGCGGTGACAAGGAAGTAGCCGGGATCAGGGAGATCAGGAAGCAAGGGGGGAGGGACGGGCGGAGTGCAACTCCGCACCACGGACACCGATTCGGATGTCCGTGCTACGCCGGAACCCCATGAACTAATAACGATTACCCAATAACCAAGCCCTATCCCTCCTTCGCCATTGGCTCGGGCTCGCCGGCCTCGGTCTCGCTGACGCGGAAACCCAAGCGCTTCTCGCCTTCGACACGGCTCACATTCACGGTGTTCCCGGCGGCGATGTCGCCGCGGAGAAGATGTTCGGCCAACGGGTCCTCGAGATTCTTCTCGACGGCACGGCGCATCGGACGGGCCCCGTAACTCGGATCGTAGCCTTCCTCGATGAGGAAGTCCTTGGCGCTGGCATCGAGGATGATCGAAATTTCCTTGTTCCGCAGGCGACCGAGCACTTTCTCGATCTCCAGATCGACGATCTGGATGAGGTCAGGCTTGGAAAGCATGTGGAAGACGATCTGATCGTCGAGACGGTTGAGGAATTCCGGTTTGAAGATCTTCTTCGCCTGCTCCAGGATTTTGCCCTTCATCCCCTCGTAGTCGTGCTCCTCGCTGGACATGGCGCCGAAGCCCAGGGACGACTGCTTCTTAATCAGCTCGGCTCCGGCGTTCGAGGTCATGATGATGATCGTGTTCCGGAAGTCGACCTTGCGGCCGAAGCTGTCGGTGACGGTGCCTTCCTCGAGAATCTGGAGCAGGAGGTGCATGACGTCCGGGTGCGCCTTCTCGACCTCATCGAAAAGAACGACCGAATACGGACGGCGGCGAACGGCCTCGGAGAGCTGTCCGCCCTCCTCATAACCGACGTAACCGGGAGGCGAGCCGATGAGACGGCTGCTCGTGAATTTCTCCATGTACTCGGACATGTCGATCTGGATGAGCGCGTCGCCGTCGCCGAACATGAACTCGGCGAGGTTGCGGGCGAGGAAGGTTTTTCCGACGCCGGTGGGGCCGAGGAAAATGAACGAGCCGATGGGGCGGCGCGGATCCTTGAGGTCGGCGCGCGAGCGGCGGAGGGCCTTGCTGATGGCAACGACGGCCTCGTCCTGCCCGATGACCTTGGACTTGAGTTCGTCCTCCATCTTGAGGAGCTTGGCCGCTTCCTTCTCCTCCATCCGGCGGAGCGGAACACCCGTCCACTTGGCCACCACAGCCATGATGTCGTCCTCGCTCACTTCGACGAGATTCTCCTCATTGCTTTGGCGCCAAGCTTCAAGCTTGTCATCGAGCGTGCGCTTGGTCTGCTTCTCCTTGTCGCGGAGGGCGGCCGCTTTTTCGAAGTCCTGATCCTTGATCGCGGCCTCCTTCTCCAGACGGATCTTCTCGATCGCTTCTTCGATCTGCTTCAACTCAGGCGGGCGGGTCATGGCGGAAATACGAGCCTTCGACCCTGCCTCGTCCATGATGTCGATTGCCTTGTCGGGGAGATAGCGGCCGGTGAGATAGCGCTCGGAAAGGCGGACGGCGGAGATGATCGCCTGCTCGGTGTAGCGGGCCTTGTGGTGGGCCTCGTACTTGCCCTGCAAACCCTGGAGAATGCGGATCGCGTCCTCGGCGTTCGGCTCCTCGACCTTCACGGTCTGGAAACGGCGCTCAAGCGCGGCGTCCTTCTCGATGTACTTCCGGTATTCGTTGAGCGTGGTCGCGCCGACGCACTGGAGTTCGCCCCGGCTGAGGGCGGGTTTGATGATGTTCGACGCATCCATCGCGCCTTCGGCAGAACCGGCACCGACGATCGTGTGGAGTTCGTCGATGAAAAGGATGACATTCTTCGCGCGGCGGATCTCGTCCATGACCGCCTTGATGCGTTCCTCGAACTGGCCACGGTATTTCGTCCCCGCGACCATAAGGGCGAGATCGAGGGTGATGACCTTCTTGTCGCGGAGCAACTCCGGCACATTGCCGGAGGCGATCTCCTGCGCGAGACCCTCGACGATGGCGGTCTTACCGACGCCGGCCTCGCCGATGAGGACGGGGTTGTTCTTCGTGCGGCGGCACAGGATCTGGATGACGCGCTCGATCTCCTCGACGCGACCGATGACGGGATCCAACTCGCTTTTTTGTGCCAATTCCGTCAAATCGCGACCGAAAGCGCGTAGGGCGGGTGTCTTCGAATCCTTGCGACCGCCGGCCATCGCTTCGCCGACCTCGCTCTCGTCGCTCTCCTCCATTTCGTGGGGAGAGAAATTCGGATCGAGTTCCTTGAGGATCTCGTTGCGCGTGCGTTCGATATCGACTTCGAGGCTTTTCAACACGCGGGCGGCCACGCCGTCGCCTTCGCGAAGGAGCCCGAGCAGGATGTGCTCGGTGCCGACGTAGGAATGGTTGAGTCCCTTGGCCTCACGTCCGGCAAGGGCCAGCACTTTCTTCACACGCGGAGTATAGGGAATGTTGCCGACCATCTTGGTTTCCGGTCCGGAACCAACCTGCTTCTCCACTTCCTGGCGCACGGTTTCAAGATCGAGCCCCATTTTCTGGAGGACATTGACCGCGACCCCCTGGCCGAGTTTGATGAGGCCCAGAAGCAAGTGCTCTGTTCCCACATAGTTGTGGTTGAACCGGTCGGCTTCTTTCCGAGCCAAGGCGAGAACTTGCTGCGCTCTGGGAGTGAAGTTATTCATCATGATTGCGGTTCGGCGGGAGGGGGTTCGTCTCCTATGCCGGTAATCGTACTTATATCAGGTTCGGGGAGGGATTTCAACTGACGCCGCATGATTTCAGCGCGCGAGGCGTCTCGTTTTTCGGCGGAAAGCTTGGATTTCGCCTCCACTTGCAAGTGGTTCGGCTGGATCTCCATGAGAAGCATGTCGATGGTCTGCCGTGTTTCAAGCGGAAAGCAACCAAGGTCGGTGCCAAGGCGCAACATCGAGAGTAGATTCAGGGCCTCCTTTGAACTGATCACATAGGCGTGGCGCAGGATCGCGTAGGCGCGACCGACCTGGTCGAGGAGCATGGGCGATTTTTCCTCGACGAGGGAGGCCCGCGCGTTCTTCTCGTGGCCGATGATCTGCTCGATGACTTTTTCCAACCGCGCGACGATCTCGATCTCCTTCTCGCCGAGCGTGTTCTGGTTCGAAATCTGGAAAAGATTTCCGAGGGCCTCGGTGCCTTCTCCATACAGGCCACGCACGGCGAGCCCGATTTTGTTCACCGCCTGAATGACCTGGTTCATCTGTTCGCCGAGCACGAGGGCCGGCAGGTGAAGCATGGCGGAGGCGCGCATCCCCGTGCCGAGATTCGTCGGGCACGCGGTGAGGTATCCGAGTTGTGTGTCAAAGGCGTAGTCCATCGCCTCCTCGATCTTCGAATCGATGCGGTTGATGAGCTTGTAGGCCGACCGGAGATTCAGGCCCGCGCGAATGGCCTGCATCCGCAGGTGGTCTTCCTCGTTGATCATGATGCAGACCGTCTGCTTCCGGTTCATGATGACGGCACTGCCTTCGTTCCGCGCGGCGTGTTCGCGGGAAATGAGGTGACGCTCGACAAGCACGCCTTTCTGAATCGACGTGAGGGCGCTCAGCTCGTTGGAAAAGGAAACCTTCATCTCGCTCAGGGCGTCCACGGCGGGACGGATGCTTTCAAGGACGAGTTGCCGGTCACCCTTCTGCGCCCAACCGGGAAAGGGCACGCCCCGGAGGTTCCGCGCGAGACGGATGCGACTTGTCATCACGATCTCGGAATGCGGGCCGCCGGCCTGCATCCAGTCGGCGGGGTTCTTGAGAAGGGTCGAGAATTTCATGGCGTCGGGAGGACGGTTATTGCTGTCGTTCGCTGAATTCGGCCTCCGCTTTCTGCACGAGGTCGCGAAGGCGCGCCGCCTCCTCATAGTTCTCGTCCTTGATCGCGATCTTCAGGCGGTGCTTCAGTTCGTCCACCCGGTCGACGAAGGTCTTTGCCGTGGCCAGACGCTCCGGAACCTTGCCCACGTGGCGGATGCCCTTGTGCATGGCCTTGAGGAGATGGCCGAGCCCCTCGCCGAAGACGCCGTAGCAGTCGCTGCAGCCGAGGCGGCCGGTTTTCTTGAAATCGGACTGGGTGAAGTTGCACGTCGGGCAACGCCGTTCCTCATTGGAACGAACGATCTTCTTCTCCGATCCCAGCCCAAGCAGAAGATCCGCGAGCGCAAACCCCGTGGGATCAGTGACGCCCTTGGATTTCGCGCATTCTTCACATAGGTTTACCTTCTGCATCTGACCCTCGACAATCTGGGTCAGATACACGGTCGCGCTCTTGTCCTTGCAAACATCGCAAATCATTTCGTTGGTAGTCTAGGGCACATTTTCAAGTGGCGAAAGGTCAGTTTTTAAATGTTCCCGGCCGCAATGGAGGCTAAACTGCCACGACGATCCCCGACATCATGACCTTACGCATCCCGACCCTCACCGCGACGCTCGCGACGATTATTTTCCCAAGCGCCCACGCGGAGGAAGCCCCCCCCCGCTTCAACCGCGACGTGCGTCCCATTCTTTCGGAGAACTGCTTCGCCTGCCACGGACCCGACGAGAAGAAACGCGAGGCCAAGCTCCGGCTCGACCTGCCCGAGGAAGCGACGCGCGCACGGAAAGGCGTCACGCCCGTCGTGCCTGGAAAGCCGGAAGCGAGCGAGGTCATGGCCCGCGTGGTTTCCACCGATCCGGACGAGCGGATGCCGCCGCCGGACGCGCATCTCGCCCTCTCGGAAAAGGAAATCGACACCCTCCGGCGCTGGATCGCGGCCGGAGCGGAATACGAGCAGCACTGGGCCTTCATCGCGCCGGAACGCGCGCCCCTGCCGGAGATTTCCCGTCCCGAGTGGGCACAGAATGCGATCGACACCTTCATCCTCGCGCGCCTCGACCGGGAGAAGCTCTCCCCTGCCCCGGACGCCGACCGCCGCGTCCTCATCCGGCGGCTTTTCCTCGACCTCACCGGCCTTCCCCCGACGCCCGAAGACGTTCACGCCTTCCTCGCCGATTCGAGCGCCGATGCCTATGAGAAACTCGTCGACCGCCTCCTCGCCTCGCCCCATTTCGGGGAGCGCATGGCCGTCGATTGGCTCGACGCCGCGCGCTACGCGGACACGAACGGCTATTCCATCGACGGTGGCCGCCACATGTGGCTCTGGCGCGACTGGGTCATCGACGCCTTCAACGCGGACAAACCCTTCGACCAGTTCACGGTCGAGCAACTTGCCGGCGACCTTTTGCCGGAGCGCACTGAGGCGCAACTCGTCGCCAGCGGCTTCAACCGCAACCACATGATCACCCACGAGGGCGGCACCATTCCGGAGGAGAACCTCGTCAACTACGTCTCCGACCGCGTGCGCACCACGGCGGAGGTTTTCCTCGGCCTCACCATGCAGTGTTCGCAGTGTCACGATCACAAGTTCGACCCCCTGACGCAGCGCGATTACTACCGGTTTTACGCTTATTTCAACGCGGTCGACGAGCGCGGACTCGACGGCGACGGCGGGAACAACGCAAGCCCGAGTGTTTCGGCACATTCCGTTCTGCGTGAGGCCGATACGTCGGATCTCGAAAAGCGGATCGGTGCGCTGGAGGAGAAACTGAAGCAGCCGTGGCCGGGACAGGCGTCGTGGGAGGAAAAGGCCCGCGCCGGTCTCGCCGCGCGGGGCCGCGATCTGGCCCTGCACCCTCTCGAGATCCTCCGCGCGAGCACTCCGAACAATACCGAGGCGATCCAACCGCAGGAGGATGGCAGTGTCCTCGTCCTCGCCGGAGGCGGCGTCTTCGGAGCCTCGGTCTCGATGCGTCTCGATCCCGCCCTCGTCGGGAAACCGATCACCGGTCTCCGCGTGGTCGCGATGCCGGACGAACGCCTTCCCAATAAGAGTTCGGGCAATTTTCCGGGCGATGGTCTTAAGGGCGGCTTCGTCCTCAGCGAGTTCACCGCTTCCTGCGGCGACGTTCCCTCCGACCAGGTTGATCTTTACCGCGAGATTCCGATCACGACGGCGACCGCCAGCTACGCGCATCCCGATTTCCCTCCCGAAGGCTCGCTCGATCCCCGCTACGAAAGCGGCTGGTCGGTCTATCCGGAAGGCACGAAGCGGCAACACATCACCTACACCTTCGCGCAGCCCATCGATGCGGCAAGGTCGCCCTACGTCACCGTCATGCTCACCTGCGCGAACCGAAGCGGGGCCAACATCGGACGCTTCCAGGTCTTCGCCATGACGGGCAACGACGACGGTAGTGCGATTCCGGTCCCCGTCCAGGAAGCTCTCGCCCTCGCTCCGGAAAAACGCGCCCCGCAGCAAGCCGAAGCCGTCCGTGCCTACCACGTTTCGGTCGCTCCCGAAACCGCCTGGCTCCGCAACCAGCTCGCCAACCTTCGCGACGAACTCGCCGAATCGAGGAACACCTTCCCTACCATGGTCATGAACCAGTCCGGAAAACCGCGCGAGACCCACATCCTCGACCGCGGGGCCTATGACGCGCCGAAGGAACGCGTCGAACCCGGAGTCCCCGCCGCCCTGCCCCCGCTCCCGGAAGGCGCGACCGGCGACCGCCTTGCCCTCGCCCGCTGGCTTGTCGATCCGAACCACCCACTCACCGCCCGCGTCACCGTGAACCGCTTCTGGCAGACGCTTTTCGGCACCGGCATCGTCTCCACCGTTTCCGATTTCGGCTCCCAGGGCGAATGGCCAAGCCATCCCGAGCTCCTCGATTGGCTCGCCCGCGAATTCATCGAAAGCGGCTGGGACGTGAAGCATGTTCTCAAGCTCATGGTCACCTCGGCCACCTACCGGCAAAGTTCGATCGCCACTCCGGAACAGCTCGAGCGCGACCCGATGAACCGGCTTCTCGCCCGCGGCCCGCGCTTCCGACTCCAAGCCGAATTCATCCGCGATACCGCCCTCAGCCTCGGCGGCATTCTCTCGCCCCGCGTCGGCGGCCCCAGCGTTCGCCCCTACCAGCCGCCGAACCTCTGGAAGGAAGTCAGCCACTTCGGCAGCACTCCCGCCACCGAGCAGGCCTACTACCAGGAGCACGGCGAAAAGATCTTCCGTCGCGGCCTCTACGTCTTCGTCAAGCGCACCGTCCCTCCGCCCTCGCTCGGTGCCTTCGACGCTCCGAACCGCGAGACCTGCGTCACCTCCCGCTTCCGCACCAACACCCCGCTCCAGGCCCTCGTCCTCCTCAACGACCCGCAATATGTCGAAGCCTGCCGCACCTTCGCCGAACGGGTTCTGAAAAGGGAGACCGACGACGCCAAAAGAATCCGTTACGCTTTCGAGTGCGCCACCTCCCGCGTTCCCACCGACGCCGAAACCACCCTCATCACCCGCACCCTGAACCGCGAGCGAGCGGCCTACAAAGCCGACCCCGCCGCCGCCAACGCCCTCCTCGGCATCGGCGAATTCCCCCGCGACCTCACCCTCGACCCCGCAGAACACGCCGCCTGGACCCTCACCGCCAACCTCCTCCTCAACCTCAGCGAAACCATCACCAAAGAATAAGATGGGAAACCACGAATTGACACTAATTTACACGAAGGTCTCCCACGCGAACCCCGCAAGACTCCGCAGAATTTGAACCGCAGATCGAAGCGGATATGAACAGCAATCCTATCTCTAACTTAAAGAACGCATTCTTCCGAACAAATTACTCGATTGTTCGCGGTCTGTTATGTTTGTCGTCAAAAAGTCCTACCTTAACTTTCGAAGGAATTGCCATTGATTCGAGCCCAGAAGAGTTCGAAATCCTGGCATCGGCTCTGGAGAAACTCAAAACTTCGGACCCGTATGCTTACAGACATGTTTGCCGTTTCATAACTCGGATTATTACCGTTAAAAAAGTGTATCGAAAGGGATACTATACCTCCTGTATATTTATTTCACCGCCAGTTCTTGGGCTTTCGGAGCACAACCTCGGAGCGTATCTATACAGACAATCAATTATTACAAGATTCGCGAATCACAACATTTTTCCTTTCGGAGTCGTATGGTATCGATGCGTTATCTTGGCTAATATGAAGGAATACGCCACCCTTTCTCGACTCAAATGCCCACCCTCCAGCCTGAGCGATCAAGCGAGGGTATTGCATCACTTTCTTGACGAGGGCTCAAAACGCTACCCGGATGCGCTGACCGTTCTTAGTTCACGGGTCCGAAGAATTTTTGAAAGATCCGGAATTGAAACAGTCTCTTGAAAATCTAACGTCCCCAGATCCCGATGAATTTGAACCTCAGATTAGCACGGATTTTCACAGATCAGGAATAGCCAACCTAACCTTTCTAACCTCTCCATCCATCGCGCCTCTGTGGTTACTGAATCCCCTCCCCCTCATAAAAATTTGCGTAAATTCGCGTGAATCTGCGCTTCTCCCTCTCCC
>JAHEDC010000205.1 GCA_024641425.1 Verrucomicrobiales bacterium
GGAAATTCACCGGACTTCCGGTGCTTACGGCACGAGTAAGAGTCGTGAAATGGCCCGGGATGTCGGCAAGGGAGTTATCGGTGGAGGACGAGACCTCTTTAAAGCGCACTTCGATCTGGGCCGCGCCCGACGCGGGAATATTCCGGTAATCGAATCTCCATTCGCGGGTGAAGGCAGTACCGGCGGTGCGAAGGGCCCGCGAGGAGGGAACCGCCGTCCAGGCCGCGTTCCCATTCGTCTCGCCCGTGGTCACGTCGTCGTTCCCGGCATCGCTGTCCGTGATGCGATACCAGACTTCAGTCACGGAGTCATCGGAGAGTGCGACGACGCCGTAGAGGCTCCCACCGAGGGTATCGCCCTCACGGGGAAAGGGAACGTCTCCGGTGGGTGGAACGGCATCATAGTAAAAGGTCTGGGTCTGGGTACGGAAGAGGGAGGCCTTGCCCGTGCGAGGAAGGAAGGCGCGCGTTCGGAGGACATGAAAGCCTTCCTTCAATCCTGTCGCCACGGTTCCCCGGTCGTTGTGCGGGTAATGGGTGATCGTAGTCGCATTGAAACCGGTAACGTCGAAGAGCGTCTGCATGCGTTGTTTCAATGCGGTCGTTCTGGGATTGGTGGATTCCCGCACGCCAGCCACGTCGCGGTGGGCTCCGATCTTGTAGCGGAGAACGGTCCCGGCCGACTGGGAGGGAAGGGTCGCCGACCACCATTCCGTCTGGCCCGTGCCGTCATTGTCTCCATTTCCAAACTTCGTGAAGGGGATGACATGGGTTTCGCCGCCGCTTTCGCCCGCGATACCCTCGGGGTAACTTGCTCCCGTTGTGGTATAGTACAAATGCGCGGCATTCACCTCGCCCAGATACCCGGTTTTCAACCACACCGTCACCGGGTGGCCCGCCGCATTCTCGGGAGAAGGGGAGAATTGGAGCGCGGCGGAGATCTGGTTTGTCGCGGCGGGGTCGTGATAGGCCCAGCGCGCGGTGGCGGTTGTCGTCACCTCTCCGGCTCCGTTGTTGACGGTGAAGCCCGGGCTTCCGATCGTCGCCTGATAGGTCTCGCACCCTGGGGAACCGATTATGTTACGGGCCGTATCGCGGGCGGCGAACTTCTCCGCAACCCGACTGACGAAATGCATTTGTTCGTAACCCACGAACATGTCGAAGCTGGATCCCGGGCGGTTATCCCGGAAATCGGCGGACTGCGGGCCAAATCCGAGATGTGAATTGATATCGATGCCCCCGTCAAGTTTCATCAGGACATTGGTCGCCGCCCCGTCGCTTCGGGATAGAAAACGGAGATTCGTGCCGTTCGTGACATGGGGGACATTCCTCATGTGCGTGTAGTTCGGATCACCATTGCGCCCGTCCTTTCGCTGGTAGTTCATCCCGGGCGCCCGCTGGTAACGCATCGTGGTTGGATCGAACTGGTGGATCTCGATGGAATCGCGCTTGCCCTCGCCCTGCCAGACAGACGGTTCCTCCGGAACATCCGGGGCGAAGGCGAAATAGCCTCCCGAAGGAACGAAAACGGCGTTTCCGCCGTCATCGCGCAGCTCTCCATTTCCCTGCACCGTGGCGTAGAAGGATCCACCGTGTTCGGAGTAATTGCGCAGCCGAGTGCCGGGAAGAAAATTCGTCGTCACGTTGCGTCCCTGGTCACTGGTATAGTTTCGCGCCATCACGAGAAAAAGGATGGTGCCCGCGTCGTCGGACATTCCCGGATTTTCCCGTTTGTCGCGCATTTCCCAGGAAATGAAGTCCCGGTCGCGGTCCCAGCGAGTGATCTGGTCTCCCCGAACGAAATCCTGCCGCACGCGCAAGGGACCGGTGACCCAGTTCGCGCCGTATTGGCCCAGAAAGGGAATTCCAGCCGGCTTCGGAAAGTAATCGGGCGCTCCGGATTCGTTGTAGCCATCGGTGTAGACGATCGGAATGCCCGCGCGGGTGAGCATGTACTGGTGCGCGGCAGGGCGGTCGCTGCCCGCCATGGAATTGTTATCGTGACTGAGGCAATACATCATGCCGGTATCGACTCCCGTTGTGGCGAAACCCGGAGGGGCCAGATCGAAGAGACTGTTCCCGATTCCGTTGAAGCCGCCGATCCGGTTGAGAAAATCGTCGTTGGCGATGCGCATGCCCGCATTCAGATAGTCATCGGGGTTCGGCGGACCGCCCAGATGTTCGCCGAACAGAAGGGCATCATCGCGCGGAGCTCCATTGGAGAACGCGCTGTTGCGATGATTGCTCCAGTCCCCGTATCCGTGCGTCACGTTGAACTGCTCCTGGATCTGTCCGCTGTAACCCCAGTTCACATGATCGCGGTCGCCGCCGTCCACCTTCCCGAAGAAATAAAAGGGAACGTGCTTCACCGCATCAAGACGGAAGCCGTCGACCTTCGCCACATCGATGAACCAGCGCACCTGTCGGAAGAGCATCTGGTTCACATCCTCGTTGACCGGATTTCCCATGTTATAAACGCCGTCGCCAAAACCCCAGATGGCCGTTTGCCGCGCGGGATTGCCCGGGTCGACGCCCGTATCCGAAAAGGCCTCTCCCGCCTCTCCGGCGTCATGCTGGCCGTTCCCGTTCGTGTCGGCCCAGTCGAATTTCCCGTTGCCGTTGGCATCGACGAAAGCTTCGTGGTTCGCGAATGTGTAAACCGGATCGCCGGCCTGGTTGGTGGCGACGGGAAGGTCGGTGTCAGGATAAAGCGCGGATTGACCGGGATGGCGGACGCCGCTCCATTTTCCGTAATCCTGCCCCTCGGTGCCGCCGTTGGGATTGAAACTCGTGTTCGGATTTTCCTGCGCGATATCCCAGGCAAAGGGGTTACGGTTCAGGACCTGCCACTCGTCCTGGTAATTGATCGAATCGTCGGCCTTACGCCAGCCCCCATTCGACTTTCGCACGAGATGGAAATCCTCGGGAACAAAACCAGGAATCCCAGGGAAGAGGGTGCCCGGACCGACGGGATCAAGCGGGCCGCCATTGTGGGCCATCACATTGTCAAAATAGACGCGAATCCCGAAGCGGTGGGAGACCTCGATCAGGCTCAGCAGTTCGTCCTTCGTCCCGTATTTCGTCGGCACGGTTCCCATCTGGTTTTTGTCGCCGAGATCGAATCGGTCGAAGGTATCGAAGCCCACCGAATAAGTGCCCGACGCGCCCTTGAAGGGAGGGGGAAGCCAGAGTGAGGTGTACCCTGCCTCGGCGATCTCGGGGATGCGGGATTCAATCTCCTTCCAATTCGTATTGAAATACTGGAGGATCGCCTCGTTTGACTGGGCCCGAAGGGCGCCTGGTGCCAGCAAAAACGCGGTGGCCACCAGGGCGCCCACCGGGGGGAATGGGGTGCGGGACATGGGAATGTTCCCGAAATCATAGGAGGCGGCGGGAAAGGCCGCAACCCTCAATCCTTCCCGCGCGGATGAAACGGGGGCCGCACCGGCTAGACTCCGACTTGCCTTTTTTTGCTTGCCTTCACCACCACGATGATGACGGCGGCGATCGCTCCCACCACCCCACCGACGATCGCAGGGGACCCGATCCTGGAAAAAATCCCGAAGACTCCCGTGTTCGCGGCGGACGGATTGGCCGCTACGGTCGCCCGCGCCCAGTCCCTTACCTTCGTTTCCGCCCACTCGCGGTCGGCGTTCGTCCTGAAGGGCGAGGTCGCGTAAAAATAGAGGAGGCGCCCATTCACGGTGGTCATCATGGCCGCGGTGATAACCCGTTCGGTTTCGTCGTCGACGGTCAAATTGCTGACGATGCCGAAGCCAAGGGCCGTGTCCGAGTCCTCGAAGAAATCGAGAATCGTCGTCCCGCTCAGACTGAGTTCGACGTCCGTGCCGTAGGTCTCCTTGAGCTTGTCGTTGCCCGCCTTCACCGCACTGTTGGTGAGCGCCTCAATCTCGTCCTTCTGTTTCTTGATCTCACCGCGGGACTGGGCGAGCAGACTTTTCGTATCGGAGGGTCCGAAGTTGAGGTTCTCCAGTTTGCGGAGCGTTTGGAGATTGAAGGTGCGGTCCCCCTGAGGGGTTTCCATTCCTCGCAGCATTTCGACTTCTTCCGGAACAAGGAAATTGGCGAGCAGGCGATTCGTGGCCGCGATGTAGCTTTCAATGATTCCATCGTATTCGGAATCCACACCGTCGCACCTTTCGAAGCCCTCCGGATTCGGAACAAGGAGATCCCTGCCCCCGACGGCGATGGTGTGCGGCGCTTCCGCCGGTGCATCCGCCGTAACCTGAGCAGGAAGGCGGGCCGCGCCTGTGGCGAGAAGGAATGCACCGAAGCGGAAACCAGTGAGAAGCGGACGAGCGGTCATTGCTGAGTCCTAAGCGGAGCAATCGGCATTGGAAAGACAAATTGCGACAGTCATTCCCGAAGCATCGTGTCGAGCAAGCCCAGCATCTCGTTGGCCCAGACTTCATAGCCGGCTTCGCGGAGGTGGACGGAATCGGCTTCGTAGAGCCCCTCAATCAATTGTCCGGGCGCGCTCTGGAAGTGGGGGCTGAGATCGAGGAAACGCAACTTCCTGCCATCGTCGAACTCGCGGAGGGCGGCGTTGATATTGGCGATGCGTTGGCCGAAGTGCCTGTTCTGCCAAGGGAGAATGCCGAGGAGAAGGATCCGGCTATCCGGAAGCCGACTGCGCAATCGGCCGATGACCGCGCGGATCCCTCTCACGATTTCCCTATCCGTGCCGGCATTGAAATCGTTATAGAGATTGTTCGTCCCGATCATTAGCACAACGACCTTCGGGCGGAGGCCGTCGATTTCGCCCCGCTCGATCCGGTAGAGGAGCTGCCGGGTCGAGTCCCCACCGATCCCGAAATTCGCCGCCTTCATGGGAGCGATCCGTGAGTCCCAGACCAATCGGCCAGCCTCGTTCCATCCCTGGGTGATCGAGTCACCGTAGAAGAGGACATTGATGCCGCCCTTCCGCGCGCGCTCCAGATTCGCCGCGTGGCGCTTTTCCCATACCTCGGGGGCTTTTGAATAGTACCCGGGGGCAGGAACCCACGGTTTGTCCTTTGCCGGCGGCCCCTTTTCGGCCCGGAGGAAGGGAGCGAAGGAAAGAATCGAAGTGAGGAGGATGGCGCTTTTCACGGAAAGGAACGTAATGCCTGGGGGAGCCGATGCGAGGGAATTGCGCGAGCGGCCCGAAGAGTTCGAGCTGAACTCCTTGCCAAAGCGACCGAGCCGACGCATTCGTTGACCTTGTTCCAATTATCTAAACCTACAACAGTTCATGAGCGACAAAGCCACCATCGGATTCATTGGAACGGGAGTCATGGGCCGGAGCATGGCCAGCCATCTGATGACGGCGGGCCATCCGCTCCATGTCTACAACCGCAGTCCGGAGAAGGCCGTTGATCTGGTCGCAGCGGGGGCCATTGCAGAGCAATCGGTCGCTTCCCTCGCTTCGGAGGTTGATGTCATCATCACCATTGTCGGTTTCCCGGAAGACGTCGAAACGGTCTACCTCGGTTGCGATGGTGTGATTGCGAACGCCCGCGAGCAGGCCCTTCTCATCGACATGACCACCTCGGATCCCGATCTTGCGGTCCGCGTTGCGGCAGCCGCCAGCGAACGCGGCCTTACGTCGCTCGACGCCCCTGTTTCTGGCGGCGACATCGGCGCGCGCGAAGCCCGGCTCTCGATCATGGTCGGCGGGGACAAAGCCGGATT
This sequence comes from Verrucomicrobiales bacterium, assembly GCA_024641425.1. GTDB lineage: Bacteria > Verrucomicrobiota > Verrucomicrobiia > Verrucomicrobiales > DEV007 > JAHEDC01. Next base: position 5,694 of record JAHEDC010000205.1, read on the forward strand.
CGACCGGGCCCTTCCTCTCTTCGGGATCATGGGCAAGAACATCGTCCATCAGGGCCCCCCGGGAAGCGGGCAGCATACAAAAATGTGCAATCAGATCGCCATCGCCGCTGGCATGGTGGCTGTCTGCGAATCGCTGTCCTACGCCAAGGCTGCAGGCCTCGATCCCGAAGCCGTCCTCCGCAGTATTGAGAGCGGAGCCGCCGGGAGTTGGTCCCTCAGCAACCTCGGCCCCCGCATGCTCAAGGGAGACTTCGCGCCCGGATTCTACGTGAAGCATTTCCTCAAGGACATGCGGATCGCGCTTGCCTCTGCCGAGAAGCTCGGCCTTCAATTGCCCGGAGTCGTTCTTGCAAAACGCCTCTACGATCAGCTCGCCAACGAAGGAGGCGCTGAAAATGGCACCCAAGCCCTCTTCCGTCTCTTCGACACTCGTGGGATATAGGCAAGATTGCCGCTCGGAAAGAGGAGTGGCAGGTGTGGACGGCAGCGTCCTCCGTCCACTGGTCGTCACGGATCTCGGAGAAACCGACGCGGGAGGCTAGCGGGATTTCGGTTATCGGGATTCAGCTTTCGTTGGGAAGCTTTCGCACCTCGCCGGTGGCTCCGTTGAGTTCGACGAGGTCGCCGGTTTGGAGCCAATCGCAGAGGCCGGCGAGGCCGACGACGCTGGGGAGGCCGAGTTCGCGGGAGACGATGGCGGAGTGGGAGAGGAGGCTGCCGCGCTCGACGACGAGGCCGGTGGCGGAGGGGAAGAGCATGACCCAGCCGGGGTCGGTCTGACGGGCGACGAGGATTTCCCCCGGCGCGATGATGGCGCCGCGAGGGTCGAGAACGACGCGGGCGGGGCCGCGGACGATCCCGGCGCAACAGCCGGTGCCGCGGCGCTCGTCGCCGGAGCCGGCGGAGGGCGCGGCGTTGAAATCGGGGAAGACGAGGGAGTTGGCGTCGACGGTGCGGGTCTCGATGCGATCGGGGGGAGCGGGAGTGGCCTCGAAGGCGGCGTAACGGGCCTTGCGTTCGGCGACGAGGGGCCGGAAGTCGTTGGCGTTTCCGCCAGAGGCGAGGGCCTCGGAGAGCTCGAGATAGAAGACATCGGCGGGAGAGTCGAGGCGGGCGTCGGCGCGGAGGCGTCGGCCGATCTCGACCATGATGCGGCGGACGCGGCCGAAAAGGCGGGTGCGCTCGAAGCGGAGGTTCTCCCGGTCGCGCACGCGGTCGCGGGCCTGCCGGAGGACGTAGTGGAAGAGGCGGCGTTTCAGGAAGCCGAGGGGGCGGGAGGCGGCTTCGCGCTCGGCGTCCGCGCGGGTGGTATCGGGAGGAGTGTCACGCGGGGGGTGGGAGGCGAGGGCGGCAACGGAGGCGCGAAGGGACCGGTCGTCGTCGAGAAGGGTCGGGCTTTCGAGTTTCAGCTCCTCGAGGCAGCGGTCGCCGAATTTGGCGAGGTAGGCGTTCCACTCGCGCTGGAAGTCCGGCCACGCGGACGGGTCGAAGTTTTCTCCGGAGAGGGCGGCGACGAGATCGGGGTGCGATCGCGCGAGGGCGGCGAGGGCGACGATGCGGCGGGCGGGTTCGAGACTGATGATGTCATCGCCCCCGGCGACGAGGCCGTTGTGGAGCGCGCCGTCCTCGGGTTCGCCGAGCCACTTGACGGTGAGCTTGCGGAGCACGCCGAAAAAGATCATCGCGAAGAAGTCGTTCACGAGCGGCGCGTCCCAGCGGGTGAGGAGGCCGTCCTCAAGGGCGCGGTAGTGGGCGGCGAGCTGGGGGAGCGTCTGTTTTTCCAAGAGAATCTCAGGCGCGGCGAGGGTGATATCGAGGCGTTTATAGAAGGCGCGCTTCTGTTTCTCCAATCCCCGGAGCTGGCGGACGAGGCCGAACAGGGAGGCGACGAGGGCGAGGAAGTCGCGGGCGCGTCCCCCGGAGGCCTCGGCGGCGATGGTGGCGGTGAGGTCGGCGGGGAACGCTTCCTTCACGCCCATCATCTGCTCCATGAAGGCGCGGTTGAACTTGAAGCCGGGGAGCAGGGCGAGGACGCGGTACCAGGAGACGAGGTCGTAGTAGATGCGGCCGCGGACGGAGCGGAGCATGTTATTGAAGACGTCCTCGTGGGCGGCGATGCGGCTTTCCGGAACGCGGAGGATGCGACAGAACTGCCGGTAAACGCCGGCGTAGATGCGGTGCGCGAAGGACTCGGTGAGAGGGAGCGTGATGCCGCCGTAGCTCTCGGCGATGTTGCTGTTGTCCCAGATGCGGAGGGGGCCGCGCAGGGTGGTGATGGGGCGCGACTGGAGGAGGTAAAGGATGCCGTTGTCGAGCGCCCACTCGATGTCCTGCGGGAGACCATAGTGGGCTTCGGCGCGCCGGGCGAGGTCGGCGACGCGGGCGGCTTCGTCGTTGTTGAGGACGGGGCCATCGGGGGACTTCCGGGAAAGGACGTGGCCACTGCGGTCGAGGTGAAGGGTCTCGCCGTCGGCGTCGCCGGAGACGAGGCGCTCGCCGACGCCGGAGACGGCGGAGACGACGGCGAGTGTGGCGAGGCCGGAGACGGGATCGGCACTGAAGGCGACGCCGGCCTCGTCGGCATCGATCATGCGCTGGACAAGGACGCGGGGAAGGCCGGCGTCGGGGAGGCCATGCTCGCGGCGGTAGGCGGCGACGCGTTCGCTTTGGCCGGAGGCAAGGACATCGCGGACGCGGGCGGGAACGTCGGAGGCACGGACGAAGAGGTGGCTTTCGAACTGCCCGGCGAAGGAATGCCCGGCGGAGTCCTCGCCGGGCGCCGAGGAGCGGACGGCGAAGGTGTCGTCGGGGGAAAGGCGCGCGCAGGCGGCGAGGAGGGCAGTGTCGTCGAGATCGGTGGGGGTTTCCGCAATGACGACGAACCACTCGGGGATGAGGAAGCCGGTGCGGGTGAGGTCGCGGAGGGCGCTGGCTTTTCCGCCGATGGGGTGGGTGTTCTGTAGCTGGTCGGGGAAGAGGAGGAGCATGGCGGGCGGTCAAGGGGGATAGGTCGTATTGGACATCTATGGACTTATCCGAGTATGGCGACCGCCATCGGGATGAGGCCGAGCATGAGATAGAGCGCTAACGTCCAGAGCCCGGAGAAATGCTCGAAGCGCTTGCCGCCGGTGGAGGCGTCGTCGCGGAAGCGGAGCGCGAGGAAGACCGCTGCGAAGGCGGCGGTGCCGAGCACGGCGGCGACGGGAACGAAAAATCCGATGGCCCGCGCGGCCATGAGCGCGCAGGAGGCGGTCGCCAGGACGACCACGCTCCACACGAGGGCGGCCCGGCGGCGCCCCCAGAGGACGGAGTAGGTGCGGACGCCGTCCTCCTCGTCGGGGGCGGCGCGGATTTTCCGACCGATCTCGATCACGATGCCGTTGGCGAAGCTGGCGGCGAGGAACCATCCAAGACCCGAAGGGGGCGAGCCCGCCGTCGGCAGCCACTCGCAGGCGGTGGCGTAGAAATCGACGATGGGCATGATGAGCATGTGCGTCCAGAGGTAGGTGACAGGCCGGGCGACAAGCCATTCGCGGGCGAAGAATTCGACGCTCATGAGCGCGAGGTAGGTCCACGCGGCGGCGAGAACCCAGACGAGGCGGGGCTCGAGGATGAGGGCTCCGGCGAGCTGGAGCGCGGCGGCGAGGACGAAGACGACGCCGAGTTCGCGGAGCTTCACGAGTCCGCTCGGCACGGGCCGGTAGGGGCGGAAGCGGGCGTCTTCCTCGAAGTCCTTGAACTCGTCGGCGATGCGGAGCTGGAGGAAGAAGAGGAAGCAGGTACCGAAGGCGATCCCGAAAGCGGCGGCGGAGGGAAGAGTGTCCGTCGCGCGGCGGAGCTGGGCGGAAAAGCAGACGGCGGAGCTACTGAAGGCGGCGATGAGAAGCCCGTGCGCAAGGACGGGGAAGCGTTCCTTCTGGTAGATCCACCAGCGCTTCATGGGGCGCGGCGTTTGCGGGCGAGCTTGTCGTGCGCGCGGGTGAAGTGGCCGGCGGCCATGGCACCGATGATCGAAAGTTCCCCCGCGAGAAGAAGCCCGGCACAGACTTCGGCAAGGGCGTTGCTTTTCCCGCTCCCGGCGAGGCCGAGGATGTCGAGGCAAGCCCGCTGCGTGGGGAGCCCGGTGCCGCCGCCCACGGTGCCGACGATGATGTTCGGGAGAGTGACGGCGGCGTAAAGGGAGTCGTCGTCGGTGGTCTCGAAGCGGGTGATGCCGACGGCGGATTCGGCGACGCAGGCCACGTCCTGGCCGGTGGCGAGGTAGAGGGCGGCGAGGCCGTTCGCGTAGTGGCCCTGGATGCCGATGGTGCCGCTGAGGATGCCTCCCATCGCGGACATGCGCCAGTAGTCGGCCATCTCCGAGGGCGTGGTATGGAGGTGTTTCGCGACGAGGGGGGCGTCGAGCGTGACCTCGGCGGTGACCTTCTTTCCCCGGACTCCGGAGAACGATTGCGCGCTCGCCTTCTTATCGCCGGAGAAATTCCCCTCTACATAATGGGCCGTCGGCGGGACGGGGGTGTGGGCGAGGATGTGGTCGCAGATGGCCTGGGTGGCGATGGTGACCATGTTCTGCCCCGCCGCGTCGCCGGTGAAGAATTCGAAGACGAGATA
>JAHEDC010000206.1 GCA_024641425.1 Verrucomicrobiales bacterium
ACGCCCGCCCCGATGCCGGTTCGCCGGAAGGTGCCCAGGCTTCGCTGGAGACCGCTGTGCCGCTGAACTCGGCGGACAACCCGGCGCTCATCTATCAGGATGATCCCGGCAGCCAGCAGGCGAAACTTGCGGCGGGCAATCTTTTCCGCACCGATCTGGCCGCGAGCGATCCGGACAACCGCGCGCTGCTCCGCTTTTCGCGGGACGAGGACATCTGGTTCGAGCGCGTCTTCTCGCGAATTTCGAACACTTTCGACACGCGGCAGCTCGCGGCCACTTTCGATCCGAACGACCACTTCGCGACCGGATCTGCCGGCCTCGGTCATGTCACCCTTGTTGATCCGAGCGATCCCAAAAAGGTCTATACCGAAGGCGTCGATTACACGGTGAACTATCTGACCGGGGAGCTGACGAGGCTCGCTGGGGGCGCGATCCCGGCCGGGGGACTGGCCTCCGTGACCCTGCAGATCCTCCGGAGCGGGCCGGTCGCATCCCCCTCCGTTCTCGAGACGGTCATTGGTCAGCGCATCGAGCCGCCAACGGGCACCAGCGATTCCCTCGTCGGTTACATCCGCCAGCCCGTCGGCACGGCCTTCGATCCCACCGCCTACAAAGACCCCTTCGTCAACGGCTTCGCCGAGGCGGCGAAAGGTGCGATCATCGGGGTGAATGCCCTCCCGGGAAATGATCAGCTCGAAGTGTGGTGGTATCGCAAGAGCCGTCCGCCCGGCACGAAGTTGACCGGCACTCTCTGGCCCTCCTACGTGCAGCGCTATCGTCTCCGCTGGCCGACGGCCCCGCCCCAGATCGTCCTGGCCAGCAATGCCGGCACGGACGCGCTGCCGAGCTTGCAGGCCTCCGGCTCGATCTACTTTCAAAACAACCCCGCGCTCCCCGGCTACAATCCGAACGAGGAACATGCGGTCATGATCAACGGCCGCGGATGGGCGCTGCGCGATGACCTCAACATCGCGACCTCCTCGCAGCCCTACGTTTTGGTCAGCTACAAGGAAGCCGATACGCGTCCGGCCCTGGCCGTTTTCCAGGTGCTGCGCGAAAATGCCACCTACAAGTTCAACTACGACGCCGTCGCCGGGATCGTCCTGCAAAGCCCGATGCCCTTGCCGATCCTGCCGCTGCCGATCAAGGCGGATCGCAGGGTGGCCAACTACGAGGTCGAGCCCGCGATGCCCTCCGATCCCGCCCCCGGTTTCGACCCCGCGCGCGATGCCGCCTTCGCGCACTACCAGCGTTTCACCTACGAGGATCGCAAAGGCACCCATTGGGTCTATCGTGGCCCCCACGGGGGCAATTCCGTCGCGCCCGCCCCGGAACTCCGGATGCGTTATTTCTACCAGACGCAGCCGGGATTCTATTTCCCGGGCCTCGCCACCCAGCCGGCCCTCGGCACGATTGTCCCGTATCTGCGACCCGGCACTCCAGGTGCTTACGCCGGCGATCCGGTGGCGGGCGACCCGCTCGACATCGTCTTCAAGCCCAGGTGGCCCGCGGCCGTGCCCGAGTTGCGCATCAGCGAGACGCTCACCTCGGCCAAACTCGGTCTGCCCGCCGTCCGCGGCCAGACCAGCGCGGAGCTGCTCTACCAGCAATCCGTGGCCAATGACGCGACCGCCACGGCGTTCCTCTCCCGCACGAAGAGCGCGCGGCTCTACGATCCCACCCGCGCCAAGAAATTCCCGCTCTCGACCGCCACGTTGGCCGCCTTGCCCGATAGCCTGAATACGAGCCCCTACCTCGGGAAAACCTATTTCCCGAATCTCCCACCCCACCTCAGCCAGCGTCTCTATTTCGATCCCCTTGAAGGCACCATGGGCGCGCTCATCCTGATCGGCGAATTCAAGGCGGAGACGACCGGTGAAGACTACCTCCAGCTCAACGTGCTGAGTGCTGCGGATGTCGTTGCTGCCAAAGGGCTCTGCCAGAGTGATGACACGAATAAGGCGAGTTGGGATGCGGCCATCGACGGGCTGCAAACCACCATCGAAACGTTCATCGAAGATCCGGCGCGGCGCGGCACCTACATTGCCGATCACGCTCGCGATGTCACGGTCGGCCCGACCGACATCGCCGAGTTGACGGACGACGATAGTGCCGCTGATTCCTACGCCGTCGCGGGCAGCGGCGGAGGCCAGGGGTATGTCGTGCTCATGTCGGGAAATGGCTATGCCTTCACGCCGCCCGGTGAGCCGGTGAGCTTCCAGGTCTTCCGGGTCACGCCGCCGCTCTATCGCGGCGAACTGAAAGTCATCGCGCCCTCGAATCCGCTGGATGAAAAGCTGACGCTCCAGCACTCCGCCGACTTTGCCGGACATCCCGAGGACTATGAATTCGAATGGCGCTACGCCCCGCCGGTCGATGGTGTGCCGCCGCTGCTCTACACCTTCCAGCGCGAACTCCTGCTCGGCGACAGCACCGGAAGTCCGGCCACGGAGTGGACGCTCATCAGGAATCCCGCCGTCGGTTACGAAAGCCTCCGGGCGCCCGATACCGATGTCTCCTCTGGCATCGCGGTCACCCTCCCGGGGCAGCCGATCGTGGTGAACGACGGCGGTGGAACCGCCGCCAACGGCACAACGCTCCCGAACGCCATCCTGCGCCGTACCATCAACGTCTCGCGGGAACCCTTCCGCCTCTACCTTAGCCTCTCGCTCGGTATCCACGAGGGCGTGGTCGCGTATCTCAATGCGGCCAAGGTCGCGACGTGGAAGGTTCCGGGACAGGTGGATTCCATCGCCACCAATCCGCCGGGATCCGACTTCAACCCGCTCCCGCTTGTCTTCGAGATCGATCCGAACGCCCTCCGGCTGGGGGACAACGTCATCACCCTCGAAGTCTACAGCGACGGAGACCCGAACGTCGCGACGACCCTAAACGCGCGCCTCGAAGGTGCCAATGAGACGGAGGATATCAATGCCTGGATCCTGCTGACCCCGGGACCGGATGAAGGGACGATTGAGCCGAACGGCTCGGTGCAGGGCAAGGTGCGCCATACCATTCAGGGCAACAGCATCCTCACCCTCACCGACAACTATTTCATCCTGCGCTACCGGGCGCGAAACTCAGACAACGCCGCCTACGATAGCGGGGGCGCAGGCTGGTCGAAGTGGGCCGCGCCGCAACTCGCGGAAGGCTGGATCAAACGCGCGCTCGCGGGGATCAATCCCTTCCAGCAACGCGTCACCGATCTCTTCAACAACCCGGTGGATACCGATGTGAGCCTCGTCATGCAGGCGGGCCGCCGCTGGGAAGGCGACATCCCGTTGAATCTTCAGAACATCAATGATGTCGGCCTCATCGAGATCTACGAGACGATCCTCCGCCGCGGGCGCAGCCTGAGTATCGAGGGCACCCCGGCGATCAATTACGACGGCGCGAACGACGCGCTGCTCCTCGCCGCCGGCTACCTCAGCGATCTCTATTCGATCCTCGGCAACGAGGCCTTCGCCGACGCCTCGAACCCGACCATCGCCTTCGGCCTCGATAACGGACGGACTTTCGGCGACGCCTCCACCGCGCTCTTCTCCTTCAAAGGCGCAGTGCCCACGCTCATGGATGAGGAACTCGGCCTGCTGCGTGGGCGCGACGATTTTCTTCAGCCTGGTGCCCGTGTGGCCCCCTTCTACAATCGCCTCGTCTGGAACTACACCCGCGGGATCCTCTCCGGAGAAGCGATCTACGCGCTCAACTACAACATCCGCGACCTGACCGGAAACGGCGACGTGGATGAGGCCGATGCCGCGAAACTCTTCCCGCAGGGGCACGGCGATGCCTATGGACACTATCTCACCGCTCTAACCGGCTATTACAGCCTGTTGAAGAATCCCAATTTCTCGTGGGTGCCGCGGACCGAGGCCGTGCTCGTGGGTGGAACTCCGGTGCAGGTCGATTACCTCGACGAGCGGAAATTTGCCGGCGCCGCGGCGGCTTTGGCGCGGACCGCAAGCCAGACGCTCGATCTCACCTATCGCCAGGCCTTCAAGGCTGCGGAGACGACCGGATGGAGCAATCTGCGGGACGGTCGGGCCAATGCCTCGACCGGACAGGTGCGCAACTGGGGCACCGACGATTGGGCGAGCCGCTCGGGTCAAGGGGCCTATCTCCACTGGGTCACCGCGAACTCGTTGCTGCCCGCCATCGATCCCAACCCGAACCACGAAGGCATCCAGAAAATCGATCGCACCACGGTGCCCGAACTTGCCGAGATCGTCGGTCAGGCCACCGCCATCCAGCAGACCCTCGACAATGCCGATTCCCGCCTGAATCCCCTCGGCCTTAGCCGTGGCGCGCTCGCTTTCGACATCTCGCCGACCGAGATCGACGCCGGGAAGACGCACTACGAGCAGGTTTATGGACGCGCGGTGGCGGCCCTGCAAAACGCGGTGACGGCCTTCGGCAACGCCAAGGACTCCACGGAATTCTTGCGCCGTCAGGACGAGTCGCTCGCCGACCGGCGCGCGGCGATCGCCGAGCAGGAACGGACCTTTACCAATCAGCTCATCGAGATCTACGGCACGCCGTATCCGGATGATGTCGGCCCGGGACGCACCTACCAGCAGGGCTACACTGGCCCCGACCTCTTCCACCCGATGTATGTCGAAATCACCGAAGACCTCGCCGGCGGCAATTTCACCCCGATCGAAGAATCCAGCTACACGCTCTACACCGCCATGAGTCCGGCGTCGGTCGCCATGGCCAATGGGCAACTCGCGCCGACCGGCACGGTGATCAATCCCAACAACCCTTCGCAGATGGTGGAAGTTCCCGCCGGGAGCAGTGGGGTGGTGGAATACACGCTCGAAGGAATCAGCGGGCGCTTCCGCAAGCCGGAATCGTGGTCCGGACGCCGCGCGAGCCCCGGCCGCATCCAGACCGCCGTCTCGAACGAACTCCTCGCCCGGCAGAATTTCTTCGGCCAACTCTACGACTTCAATCGCCAGGCCGAGGTCATGAGCCTGCAGCTGGAACTCTACCGCTCCGCGTTGAATGCGCATGAAGCCAACGTCTCGCTGCTCGCGACCAACAACGCGCAGTCGACAGCGCTGGAATCTGTCAATACGGCGCTGGAGACCCTGATCAATACCCTGGAGTCGGGCCAGGAAACAGCACTGCAACTTGCAGGTAATTTACAAGAAGGGTTGCCGAAAATCGTCGGGCTTTCCAATGACGTAAGTTTCTCCGCGCGCCTCGCTGCGGGTTCTGCGGGAGCGGTTACATGGGTTGCGTTGGAGGCCACGAAGGTTATTTCCAAGACGCAGAAAGATATCAACGACCAGATCAAGAACGCGCTGGATCGGTTGTTGGCGATCGATCAGGAAAACGTCAGCTGGGCGAACGAGAACAAGCAGATGATTCTCGGACTCCGCGAGTCGCTGCAGGGGTTTATCGACCAGTCGGGCGGCGTCGATGCGACCTACCGCCAGTATGACCAGGCCAAACGCGATCTCGCCGCCGTCGCGGCGGAGGGGCAACGCCTGCAGCAGTCGCGTGAGGTCTTCCGCCAGCGCGCCGCGGCCATCGTCCAGGGGTTCCGCACCAAAGACGTCGCGTTCCGTTCCTTCCGCAATGAAGCGCTGGAGAAATACCAGACCCTCTTCAATCTCGCCGCCCGCTACACCTATCTCGCCGCCCGTGCCTACGACTACGAGACCGGCCTGCTCAATCCCGACGGCGGCACGGTGGCCAGTGGTTTTTATGAAAAGATCCTGCGCGCCCGCGCCCTCGGCGCGATGAGCGGCGATCAGCCGCAGTTTGCGGGTTCCAACGTGGGTGACCCCGGCCTCTCGGGCGTGCTCGCGCAGCTGAACGGCGACTGGTCCGTGGTGAAGACGCGGCTCGGCTTCAACAATCCCGACCGCTACCGCACCACTTTCTCCCTGCGCAACGAGCTCCACCGCGTGGTCAACGGCCCGGTCGGCCTGCCTTTATGGAAAGACAAGCTCCGCAACGCCCGCGTGACGAACATCCTCGATGACCCCGATGTGATGCGCTACTGTCTGCAGGCCTCCGAGCCGACCGGCCAACCCGTGCCCGGCTTCATCATCTCGTTCGAGAGCACGATCGATACCGGCGTCAATTTCTTCGGTCGTCCGCTAGCCGGAGGAGATCACACCTTCACGCCCTCCTCCTTCGCGACGAAGATCCGCTCTTCGGGCATCGCCTTCGCGGGTTACGTGGGAATGGATTCGCCGACCACGACCGGTGACGTGCTCAACGGCATTGGCGCGAACTCGCCGGACGATCCGAATACCGGGTTCACGAGTCCGAACGCCCTCAGCGCCACGCCCTATATCTATCTCATCCCCGCCGGCACCGACACGCTCCGCGCGCCGCCGTTGGGCGATGTCTACACCCGCCGGAGCTGGGCGGTCGAAGACCAGGCCATCCCGTTGCCCTTCAATATCGCGAACTCCGACTACTCGACGAACCGCGGCTTCATCTCCGCCAGTTCGCTCACCGAACCCGCTTTCAACGTGCGCAAGCACCAGGCCTTCCGGGCCGTGCCCGATGGCACGAACTTCTCGAGCGGTGTCGGCTTCACGAATTCGCGCCTCATCGGACGCTCCGCCTGGAACACCCGATGGAAGCTCGTCATCCCCGGCAACACTCTCCTCGCCGATCCCAACCTGGGGGTCGAGACGTTCATTGAAACCGTTACCGACATCAAGCTCCACCTTGAGACTTACTCCTACTCCGGAAATTAAATGAGACTACGCCTTCTCCTCCTCGTCCTCCTTCTCGGCGCCACGACCTTCCCGGCGTTCGCCTATCCGCCCGCGCCCTTCCACCGCATCTATGGCACCGTGCGGGATACCCGGGGCAATCCGCTCGCCACGGGCGCCGGCACCATCATCCTGAGCGGCGCGGGCAATGTGGAAATCATTCGCACCATCTCCGACACGAAAGGCGGCCCTGGCCGCAACTACGCGCTCTCGGTGCCGATGGACGTGGGGTCGACCCCGCTTCTCTATTCCGTCTCCGCCATGCGGCCGTTCCTCCCTTTCACGATCCGCGTCATCATCAAAGGCGTCTCCTACGTGCCGATCGAGATGGCCGGCGCGACCTGGAATATCGGCGATCCCTCGGCGACGACCCGTCTCGACCTCACGCTCGGGATCGATAGCGACGGCGACGGTCTGCCGGACCAGTGGGAGAACGACCTGATCAATGGCGATATTACCGGGCGACTGCATTCGCTGACCGACGTCAATCCCAACGATGATCTCGACGGAGATGGAATGACCAACATCCAGGAATACATCGCCGGCACCTATGCACTCTCCAGCGAGGATGGGCTTTCCCTGAAAATCATCGAAGTGAAGAACGGCGTCGCCCGCCTTCAATTCTTCGCTATCAGCGGCCGCACCTACGGCATCCGCTCCTCTGCTAACTTGGCCGACTTTGTCACGCAGGATTTTTCACTTCTTCCTACCGGTGCGAACGCGGCCGCATTCTATCAGAGTGATGACGTCGGCATCGTCGACGCCTACGTCACGGTCGGCGCCACCCCGGCGACGTATTTCGAACTCTCGGTTCAATGAAGGTTCCTCGTCGCATCGCAGTCGCGTTGGCGGGCTTGGCATTGCTTGCAGGTGCGGTCTATCTATCACTTCCGGAGTGGTCCGGTTCCGGGGTCGAATCGTCCGCAGCGCCTGCGGTCCGCGAATTGACCCGAGACCAGCTTGAATTGCGCGATGGCCGTCTTTTCGCGAAAACCGAAAGCCAGCCATTCCAAGGCCGCTTGATCGAGGACTTCGCCCCTGGAAAGCGGAAACTCGAAATTGAAATCGCCGCAGGCAAAGCCAACGGAAGGTCGCGAGGTTGGTATGAGAATGGCAACCGTGAGGTCGATGAGATCTTCGTCGAGGGTGTCTCCAATGGGCCTCGCACGCGGTGGCACGAAAATGGAAAGGTCAAATCTACCACCGTCATCGATCAAGGTAAGCTGGGGGGGGATTTTACCGAGTGGCACGACAACGGAATCAAGGCCACCGAGATGACTCTTCGCGATGACGGCAAACCCGACGGCGAAGTCACCGCATGGTATCCCTCGGGTGGCCTCAAGAGCCGCTTGGTCTTCGAGAACGGCATGGAGGTGAGCAAACAGATCTTTGAGGACAATGTCCCCGTCGCCACCGTCGCGGAGGAGTGACCCGCACCTCGGCGCGAAACTCACCTGCGAGGGCAATCTCGCAGGCGGCACCGACTTCGCCGTGAGCCTTCCCACGACGCTCGAACCCCGCGTCTAGGTGAATCACCTAGGGCAAAATAGGTTCTGTTGCCCGATGTGCGGCGGGGCGATTTGTCCTATGACTTCTCACCGAGTCAATGAAGTCCCTTCTTTCCATCCGATTTCCCTCGCTCCCAATCCGACGGCGCTTCGCTTCGCTTTCCCACTCTTCAGCCACCGATCCGCAAACACATTCCATGCTGACGACTCGTATTCTTGCTCTCATCGCCGCTTGCGCGGCCACTTGCATCTCTACGGCAATGTTCGGGTTATCGTTCAAGAGAACTCCGGGAAGTAATTCGCCACATGCTCGTCTGAACCCCCCTCATTTGTTCGCCCTCTGGTCTGGCCGAACGGCATTTTCAGGAGTGTCCCGCAATAAGCAGATTCCTCGTCATCAATGAAACGTCCCTTTCTCAGGCTCCTCGCTGTGTTCCTCGGCTCCGTGTGCTCCGTCCATGCACTGCCGCCAGCGCCCTATTATACTCTTTACGGGACCGTCCGCGATGACGTTGGGCAGATCGTCGTGACGCAAGGCGCTGAGGTCATTTTACTCAAAGGTGGCGTGGAAGTCGCGCGCACGGCCATTGATTCCACGCTGCGGCCGGATCAGAACTACGAATTGCGGCTGCGGCTTGATCACGCCCGGGCGACGACGCGGCTTTACACGCCGGAGGCGCTGGCGACCGACGGGCAGTTCACGGTGCGGGTCAGGATGAATGACCGGCTCTTTTTGCCCATTCAGGTGACGGGGAATCTCACTGCCGGTAAAGGCGGAGAACGCGTGCGCTTCGACCTGACGATCGGCGAGGACAGCGACAGCGACGGATTGCCGGACCTCTGGGAGGAGTGGCAGCTTTACCTTGCGGGCCATGCGCCTCTGCCGAACGGGCGCTGGGACATCTCCCTGCTCGGTCCCGCCGGCGATCTCGATAACGATGGGTCGAACGATCTGGCCGAGTATATCGGCGGCACCTACGCGGCCGATCCGATGAGCCAACTCTTTCTCGAGTCCAAAGAGAGGGGAGTGAACTTTTGGAGGTTCGAATTCCCCCGCGTCACCGGCAAGACCTACCAGCTGCTGCGCTCGACCAGCATGGCCCCCGGCTCGTGGACGCCGGTGGATTTCGCGCTCACGCAAGGCGGGGTGCCTGCGGCCTTCCACCGGGCCCAGGAAGCCGGCCCGATCTCCATCTTCGTCGTGCCGCTCGCCGGCAGAGAATTCTATCGCCTCACCGTCCAATGAAAACCCTCCTGATACTCCTCGCCGCGCTCGCCCTTGCCGCGCGCTCCGACGCGCAGTGGCAGACCACCTCTTACACCCTCAAGGGCGGATGGAATGGCATTTATCTCCACGGCGATGCGACGCACGCCACGCCCGACCAACTCTTCGCCGCCTATCCGGACATCCTCGAAATCTGGCGCTGGAATCCGAATCCGGACGAGGTGCAGTTCATCTCCACGCCGCTCGAGCCCGTCTCCGGCACGGCGGAGTGGAGCGTGTGGCGGCGCGGGAGCCCCGAGACGAGCACGCTGACGCTGATGACCGGGCAGACGGGCTATCTCGTGAACGTGACCAGTACCGTAACGACACTGAACGTGCCGATCACCTTCACCCCGTTGCCCCCGGGCGCGGTGTGGGTGCGCAATGGCGCGAACCTGCTCGGCTTCCCGACGAAGCAGAACGGCGGCACCTACCCGACCTTCGCGAGTTACTTCAGCAGCTTCGCCCCGGCGGTGACGGGCAAGATCCATAAATACATCGGCGGCGAGCTGAGCGCGACCAATCCGCTCCAGATCTTCTCCACCGGCACCGAGCGCGTGGACCGCAATCAGGCCTATTGGTTTGAAACACAGACCGTCGAGAATTTCCACGGGCCGCTCGACATTACGGTGTCCAATCCCGCGGGCCTGGACTTCGGGCGGCTCGAATCGCTGGTCACCGTGCGCCTCCGCAATCGCACGACGGTCGCCCAGACGGTGACGCTGACGCCGGCTTCTTCCGGTTCGGCACCCGCCGGGCAGGAGGCGATCACCGGGCCGGT
>JAHEDC010000207.1 GCA_024641425.1 Verrucomicrobiales bacterium
GTTGAAGGCCCCGACGACCCAGTCGCGGTAGGCCCACATCTGGCGCTCGTTGTCCAAATGCATGCCATGCGTGTCCCCGTAACGCGCCACATCCAGCCAGTGGCGCGCCATTTCCTCCCCATAGCGCGGCGAGGCGAGATAGCGGTCGACCATTCGTTCGTAGGCGCCGTCCGCAGAATCCGCGAGGAAGGCCTCGGTTTCCTCCAGCGTCGGCGGCAATCCGGTCAGCGCCATGCTCACCCGGCGGATCAGGGTCGGGCGATCCGCTTCCGGGGAAAACGCCAGACCGAGCGCGGGGAGGGGCTCGGCGATGAAGCGGTCGATCGGATTCCCCTCGCCTTCCGGCACGCCCGGCTTCACCGGAGCCTCGAAGGCCCAGTGTTTCTGGTAGGGCGCGCCCTGTTCGATCCACGTCTTCAACGTCGCCTTCTCCGCCGCGCTCAGCGTCTTGTTCGATTTCGCCGGCGGCATGACGTCGTCCGGATCCGTCGCCGTGATGTGCTGCCAGGCCAGGCTTTCCTCCGGCTTTCCGGGGACGAGCGCGCTTAAGCCGCCCTCGTTCGGGGCGAAGGCCGCTTCGGGGATGTCCAGCCTTAGATCGGCCTCGCGATGCTTCGCGTCGAAACCGTGGCAGGCGAAACACTTGTCCGAAAGGATCGGGCGGATGTCGCGGTTGAAGGAAAGCGGTTCCGCCGCCGCAGCGGTGACGACGGACGACGCGAGAAGGGTGGCGATGAGGGAACGCATAGGGTCTATCCATCACGCTATCCGCTTTCCGGGAAAACGGCAAATCCCTCGGCGCTCCCAACGACCCGCATTCGCGTGGTGATTCCCATTTTACAAAACAGTCCGATGCCGTTCATTTCGTCGATGATCGATCCACAGTACCTGTTGCTCGAACGACTGGACTCCGCCGATCCGCGGGAGCGGAATACTGCCGCCCTTCAATTGCGTGACTTCGCGCAGGCCGGCGTCGCCGCGCTCTTTCAAGCCATCAACCGACCGGAGAACCGCAACAAGCGAGGATCGTTGCTCTACGCGCTCATGCCCTTCAACTGTTCCGAGCACTTCGCGGCGCTGTTCGCGTTGGCGATGGGTGGCAATTACGAAGTGCAATGCCACGCCCTCACCATTCTGCAGCGGCAACGATTCAGCCCCACCTTCCGGGAACTTCGCGAGGCGAGTGACTCCCTTCGGGAACTCAAACGTTCTCTGGCACCGGAAGATCATCGTCAACTCCTCTGCAAGGAGTTGCGCGAGATCCTGGTGCGGGAGGCATCTGTCAGCAAGGAAAATCTCCCTCCACAAACCCGCGACGCCTGACACGATATCATTTCCCGGCGGGCGAGGCTCTTGCCTCGGAGGCGGGCGGGTGAGGCTGGAGCCTCTGGAGCAGTGGCGTTACCAAGCCGGGGCTTGGTAACGAGGGCTCGCTTCACGGCTTGGGGAGGGTGATGGAGAATGTCGTCATGCCGTCTCCGCTTTCTTCCTCAAGGGCGAGGGTTCCGCCGTGGCCTTGGATGATGACGCGGGCGAGGCTGAGGCCGACGCCGAAGCCGCCGGCCGTTCCGGATTCGGCGCGGTAGAAGCGGTCGAAGATTTTCTCGCGCTCCGAAGCGGGAATCGGCGGGCCGGTATTGGCGATGGAAAGGACGGCGGCCTCGCCGTCGTCGCGGAGGGTGCAGCGGATGAGGCCGCGTTCTCCGGGAGTAAGCGGTGCGACGTATTTGGCGGCGTTCTGGAGGAGGTTGTAGAGGGCGAGACGGAGAAGGCGCGGGTCGGCATCGAGGCGGATCCCGGCGTCGATCTTGGCGCTGACGTCGACGGCGTCCTCTTCGGTCTCGGCGCGGATGTCCTCGGCGAGTTCTTCGAGCAACGCGCCGAGGTCGACGGACTCGCGGGCGAGGTGGAAGCGGTCGATGTCGGCGCGGGAAAAAAGGAGGAGGCTGTCGGTGAGCGATTTCAGGTCATGTACTTTTTCGAGGAGATCGGCGAAGACGCGCTGGTGGTCGGGCGAGGTGGCGTTCTGGAGGGCGTTGTCGAGTTTGCCCTGCATGACAGTCAAGGGCGTGCGCAACTCGTGGGAGGCGTCGGCGCTGAAGCGCGTGGCCTGGCGGAAGGCGCTTTCGATGCGGTCGATCATGCCATTCAGCACCGTGCCCAGCCTTCCGATCTCGTCGTCGCGGCTCTCAACCGGCATGCGTTGGCCGCGCCCGTCGGGGGTGATGGTTTCGGCGATCCCGGTCATGGCGCGGAGTGGTTTCAGGGCGAGGCCGGCGGCCCACCAGGCGCCGAGGGCGACCACGAGAAGCCCGGCGGGCAAGGCGCTGAGGAACGTCTTCGCCATCTTCCAGCTCTCGACCCGGAATTCCTCGACATCGACGGCGAGGGCGATGCGATGGCCGGTGATGCTGATGCCGAGGACGCGCCAGAGCCGCCCATTCGCTTGCCGGGTGCGGCGGATGCCGGCCCGTTTGGGCGTCTCGACGGGGAAGACGGCGGGCCGGGCGTCGACGGGCCAGTCGCGGTCGTTGTGGATCGTGCGGCCGTCCGGAGCGACCAGTTCGATGAGGTGCAACTCGGCGGGCTCGCCGCTGAGATAGACGACCGGTTGGGTGACATCGGCGAGGGTTTCCGCTCCGGGCTCGAGGGCGAAGACGATACGCCCGGCGCCCTCGAGGAGGACGTGGTCGGCTTCCTCCAGCATGTTGTCGAAATTCAGCAGCACCGAGGCCACGACGAAACCGACAAGAACGACGCCGGACGCCGCGGCGGAGAAGAGGGCGACGCGCTGGCGGAAGGCGAGCTTCATTTTGCGGCGGACTGGATGCGGTAGCCGACGCCGCGCAAGGTCTCGATGAGGGGGGACTCGTCGCCCTCCGCGATCTTGTTGCGGAGCTTGCGCACGTACACGTCGACGAGATTGGTGCCCGGATTGTGGTGGTAGTCCCAGACCTGCTCGAAGATTTGGGTTCGTGTCAGGACGCGCCCGGGCGAGCGCATGAGATAAACGAGGAGCGCGAACTCGCGGGGCGTCAGGTCGATGGCGCGGTCGCCGCGCCGCACCTCGCGGGTCATGAGGTTCGCCGAGAGGTCGTCGAGGTGCAGGACGCTGAGGCCATCTCCCGCGCTCCGCCGCCAGACCGAGCGCAGGCGGGCGATCAGCTCGTCGATGTAGAACGGCTTGGCGAGGTAGTCGTCGGCCCCGAGGTTGAGGCCCTCGATCCGTTCCTCGGGCTCGCCGCGCGCGGTGATGATGATGATCGGGACATTGTTCTGACGTTGGCGGAGGAGCTTGACGATGCTGAGGCCGTCGCGCCCGGGCAGCATGATGTCGAGCACGAGGGCGTCGTAGCTTTGGGTGCTGGCCAGCTCCAGGCCCTCCCGGCCGTTTTCGCAATAGTCGACGACGAAGCCCTGGCCGGTCAGGCCGTCGCGCACGAAGCCTCCGATTTCCCTTTCATCTTCGACGAGGAGTATCTTCACGAGGGAAGAGAATAGGGCGCGGCGGCGAAATGACAATCCCTCGCTGCGGGCTCGCTTTGCGGGCGTGCGGCGAGTTCCGCGACGATGCCACCGAGGCGTTCGAGACGCGCAGTGAGGACGCGCAACTCGCGTTCGAGACGCGCCTCGCGGTTCGCGGCGAAGGCGCGCGTTTCCTTGAAGAACGCGCCAAGGGGCTCGCGCAGTTTCCGCGGACTGGCCGCCTGCAGCGCGTCGAAGCGGGCGCGCCATTCGCGATGCGGAGTATCGCGGAGGCGTCGGAATCCGGGAGGTCTTTCTTCCTTCAGCGCCTCCAACAGAAAGCGCCCGCAGGCTTCAGGCGAGAATTCCCGCGCCATCAGGAGGGCGGCCCGCTGTCCGATTTCCGCCGCGTGTTCCTGATCGCGATAGACCCGGCGCAGGAGCCGCACGGCGTCGGCGTGGTCCGGCTCAGCCCAGATTTCGCCACGCGGATAGAGTGTGGACGCCGCCGACACCGACACGGGCGCGAATCCGCAGGGAAAACCGACCCCGGCATCGAGAAACGTCCGGCTTCCGGAGAAATCGGTGGCGATGACCGGCTTCCCGGCCGCCATCGCTTCCATGAGATTCAAGCCGAGCCCTTCCGCACGGTGGAGCGACAGATAACAGTCGGCCTTCGCGGTCAGCGCGTCGTTTTCCGCGTCGCCGAGATAGCCGTCGATCAACTGGATATCATCGCGGCCACGCAACCGCTCGCGCACGGCGAGGAGGTCGAGGGGAAAGCGCGGACCGTGCGCGGACTTCAGCACGAGGAACGGACCGCTGTCGTTCGGGAAGGCGGCGCGGAAGGCGTCGATGGTGCCGAGCGGGTTCTTGCGTTCGACGTCGCTTGTGAAATCGAAGCGGCTGAGGAACACGAAACGCCGGTCGAAGCGCAGCGTTCCCCGGTCGGACACCGGCTTCTCGACGGGATGGGGAAAGACGCGCACCGGTTTCGCGACCGCCGCCGCGAAGGCCTCCCGGCAGAACGCGCTCGCGACCCAGACTTCATCGACAAGCGATGCGGCCTCGGCGACCGCCGCCGGCGCGTTGGCTGTCTCGCAGAACCACACGCCAATGCTGCGGCGGCCTTCGAGCACACCTTGTCCGTGGAGACGCGCGAACTTCGGAAGCTGGTCGGGATTTAGGCAGAGGATGTTCGTCGCGTAGCGCGGCGGCGTGTCGGCGATGGAGGGAAAGGCATGCTCGCCGGTGCTCGGTAGGCCGTTTGGAAAGTCGTATCCTTCCACCGGAATCCCCGCCGCGCGAGCGGCCCCGAGGAGCGCCCGGGCTGTCTTGCCCAGCCCGAGCGCGCCGTTGAGGAAGCCGATGATGTTGTAACCGACCGCTTCCTTCACGCCCGCCTCCTTCCTCGCAGAAGCGCCGTGGCGACGAGACCGAGAACGAGGAGGAGCGTGGCTCCCGGCTCCGGGGTGATGTGGCGCACCGGCGCTCCGTTTTCGACCATCTGGATTTCCTCCACCGCCACAAAGGAAGTGTAATCGGTGAGCAGGTTGTACTTCAGGCCGAGTTCCGTGATCTCCTCGCGCACGTCGCCTTCCCGCTGCGTCAACTGCCGGTAATCGGCGGCGTTCCGGATGCGGGTCCGCGCCCACAGGTAGGGCAGGGCAGAAGGCCGGCTCTCCTTCGCGGCCTCGACTTTCAGCGGCACCGCGAGGTCGCGGTCTTCCCCGCCGCGACCGTGCAAGGTGATCGTTTCCGGCAAGGCCCCGCGCCATTTCCCGAAGACGGTCACCGGGCGATCCGCGAGCACGTCGGGAATCGAACGCGGCTCAAGGTCGTAGACTTCCATGCCGCCGTAATCGATGCGGATATCGGTGAGCACGGGAGAGCGCACGTATTCGCGGAACCGGCGTGCGGTGTCCGGCGCCTCCTGCGCGTTGGTCACGACGAAGGGCTCGCCCTTGCCCGCGCGGGCCACGCCCTCGATGAGGAATCGGTTTACGCTCCCGCCGATGCCGAAAGCGAAGACGTTGGCATCGCCGAGGCGGCTCCGCACCAGCTCGAAGGCGTCCTTCTCGAAGTTCACGAAGCCGTCGGTGACGAGGATGAGCGAACGGGAGAATCCATCCTCGCCGGGCAGGCTGAAGGCGCGCTCGAGGGCCCGCGTCATCTCCGTGCTGCCACCCGCGCCGCTGCGGTCGATCAAGGCGAGTGCGCGGTCGATGTTCTCCGGCGTCGCCGCCACGCTGGTCTCGCCGAGGATGTTGCTGCCGCCGGCGAAGAGCAGGACGTTGAAGCGCTCCTCCGGCTTGAGGCCGCCGATGAGTTCGCGCAGCATTTGCTTCGAGGTGTCGAGGGGAAAGCCGTGCATCGAACCCGAGACATCGACGACGAAAACGAACTCGCGCGGCGGCACCTGGTCGGGACGCACGCGGGTCGGAGGCTGGATGTTGAGGAGGAAGAAGTTCTCGCCGTGCTTTTCATCCTCGTAGACGAGCAGGCCGGCATCGACCGCATCGCCGGCGAGCCGGTAGCGGAGGATGAAGTCGCGGTTGCCCGCGTTCGGCTCCTCGCTGCGGTCGAGCACGACCTTCGCGCGGCTTTTGTTCTCGAACGTCGTGTTGACCCGGTGCGAGGTGCAGGCGAGTTCCTGGAGCGGCAGTCCGGCATCGACGTCTACCGTGAGATCGAAGGCCTGCGGTGAGGGACTCCCCTTGCCGTCGAAGCTGTCGTTTTCGTCCTTGATGTAGGGATTCGAGGCCCATTCCACCGGCGCACCGCCGGGGCCGGAACCGAAGCGTTCGACGACGACGGCAGGGAGCGCGAACTCGTAGACCTTGTCCGTTGCCTCGACATGCTCGGTATAGTTCAGCGTCACCTCGATCGCGCCGTGCGGCGGGATATTGGCCACCTTCGTCTCGAAGACATTCGGGCGGTGCTGGTGGACGACGGCGGCCTTGCGCCCCTCCTGCTTCGCCTTGATGTAAACGCGCTCGGCGTCCTCCTTCCGGCGGATGACGGACTCGACGACGCGGTCGCCGATCTGGAAGCGCATCCCGTGCACAGCGGCGCGGGTCGACATGGGAAAGACATAGCGCGCCTCAATCGGGTGATCGAGGGGATTGCGGTAGACCTGCTTCAGTGTCACGTCGGCGATGACGCCGGAGACGCGCACCTCGGCGGAGGTCGATTCGAGCGGCAGGGCCGCGCTGCCGGATTCGCCGGTAATTTCGAGCGAGGGAGCCTCGCAGCGGTCGACTTCCCCGGCCCGTGCGGCTCCAAGGGAGGCGAGCAGGATTCCGGTCAGGGTGGCGAGGAACGCCGTGGATTTTCTTCGTTTCATTCTTTTCATGGTGTTTTGCTAGTGTGGTTTTTGTTTTCGGGATCAGAGTCGGATGAGTTCGGCGCTGGCGGGAGGAACGCCGTGTTCCTCGAAGGAGCCGACGCTTTCCTGTACCAGCCCGATGCGGAGGAGGTAGTGGCCGGGTTTTTCCGGAGGCGTGATGCGGAGGCGGCAACGCGCGGTGCCGCCGGGCGCGATGTCCTTCAGGATCGCCTGCGGGGTGCCGGTGACGACGGGGCCGTCGGCGTCGAGGATCTGCCAGCCCATTGTCATCAGGCGGCTGCCGTTCGGCTTCGGGTAGCCGGACCAGGAGCGTTCGGTGGGATTGCGCACTTCGACCTCGACGACCTGCGAGCGGTCGCCGCTGGCGAAGGTCAGGCAGTCGGGCACGCCGCGGTAACGGGCCCGCCAGTCCTTCACCGTTTCCGGTTTCCGCGCCCGGTTCCCGAAGTGCGCGGAGAGCGCGCGATGCAGTGGATTGTCGGCGAGATCCCAGCAGCGCTCCGGTTGGCGGTCGACGCTCACCGGCACGGCGTCCCAGCCGCCCGCGGGATAGAGCGCGGCTCCGATGCCGTGGACGAGAAAGCCCCACATGGCGGCGAAGGCGAGGCCGGCCCGGCGGAAACGGGATTCCGCCCAGGCTTCCGGTGTCAGAAGCGGCGCGAGCAGGAGGGTGAGCAAAGGGAGGGTTTCCGCGAGATAGCGCGGTCCGAAACAGTGGCCGCCCCACCAGCAGTTCCAGCGCCATTGCCAAATGAGAAGGATTTGCGCGAGCACGGCGATGGCAAACGCGGTGCGGAGTTCCGAGCCCTCGCGACGGCGGCCCAGCCACCAGCCGAGGGCCGAGAAGAGCGCGAGGGGGAAGTAGACGAGGAGCCCGCGGGCGGGCGAGATGAGGAGCGCCGCGAGCGTTCCGAGCATCTCGGGATCACGGAAAGGAGCCGCCGAGGGATCGCCGCCGGTGAGGCTCCCGAGGACCTTCAGATTATAAGAGAGCAAGGCGAGGCCGCCCGTCAGCGCCACGAGGGCGAGCGGGAGGAGAGAGCGACGGTGCGTGAGCACCATCCACACACCGATCGGCAGGGCGATCACGAGGGAGGTGCGCCGGGTCGCCACCATCAGTGCGAGGCAAATGGCGGCGACGAATGCGGATCTCAGCGAGCCTTTTCCCGTCACCGCCGCGAGGAGCGCCCCGATGAGAAACACGCAGGCGAAGGTATGCTGCCAGAGCGCCTGGGCTTGGAGCGAGAACGCGGATGTTCCCAGGGCATAGATCAATGTGAGGGCCAGCGCCGCCCCGCGTCCTGCGAGGGCTCGTGCGAGCAGGGAGAAAAGCGCGACGCCAAGGGCGGTCACTAGCGCGGCCGCGATCCGCTCCGCCGCACGCGCCCAAGCCAGCCACTCGGTGGGCGTTTCCAGCCGATCCTCCGCCGCCTTCACAAAGGGAGCGTAAAAGGGAGCGAGCAGCAGCGCGGGCGCGACGGGATACGCCGAGCGCAAGCCCTGCGGGGTTTCCCTCAGGAAGTAGGCCTCGCCGACTTCGGCCTCGATGGCCGGAAGATAGGCGTCGAAGCGCTGGCTCCCATCCTTTAGTACCAGCACCGGCAGCAGCGCCGTCGGCAGCGTGTCCGCCGTCCCCGGAGGCCGCCCGACGGCGAGATAGACCGCCGCTGCGAGGGCGAAGACGAAGAGGGATTCGGGAAAGCGACGTAGAATCGACATGCCCCCACGCTGCACGCTCCGCATGAAGCGGGGCCGTCGATGAACATGAAAAGTTGTTCATTCTTCGGGTCGGAATACGGGACGATAATTGCTTTATCGGCGATGGGTTATCGCGGATGCTGACGGTCAATGAACCGCCGTCGTCGCGTCCGCTTTTCCGCCTGGGTACTCCTGCTCCTGGCGGTGATCGTTCTCTGGTGCTTCCGCGGGCGGGAAAGCGTGGCACCGGGAGATTCGCCGTCCTCCGCGGAATTCAAACCGCGCCCAACCGCCCCCGTCCGGGTGATTCCCAAGCAAGGTCTCCCGCACTCGGCGGAACTGACCTCGGACCCGGCGGGCTTCTGGGAAGAACTTTCCAACGGTTTCCGCTATGTTATCCAGCCGCGGGCGCTCCCCGGCGGTCAGGTGTCGCTGCGCCTGCTCGTGGAGGCGGGGTCGCTCATGGAGGAGGACGACCAGCGCGGGGTGGCCCATTTCGTCGAACACATGGCCTTCAACGGGACGCGGAATTACCCGCCGCTGGAGGCCTTCGAGCGTTTCGAACGCCTCGGGATGCGGCGGGGCGCGGACACGAACGCGTCGACCGGTTTCGATCACACCCTCTACAAGCTCGATCTTCCGCAGAACGACGAGGACACGCTGGCCGAGGCCTTCCTCTTCCTGCGCGATGTCGCGGACGGGATTCTCTTCGCGCCGGATCAGGTGGAAGCGGAACGAAAGGTCCTCCTCAGCGAGGCGCGGGAAAGACGCGTGGGGGGAAACATGGCCGAAAAGATCTGGGAAGGGATGGTGCCGGAATCCCTGCTCGCCCGCCGGTTTCCCATCGGCACCGACGAGGTGCTGGAGAAGGTCGGCGTCGCGCGGCTGAGCGACTTCTACCGCACCTACTACACGGCCCGGCGGATGGTTCTCGTCGTGGCGGGGGACATCGAATACGGGGCCGTCCGGAAGCGGATCGTCGAGAGTTTCGGCCCACTGCCGGATGTGCCGCGCGCCGTGGATCCGGATCTCGGCAAGGTCGTCCTCGGGCGGGGCGTCGTCGCCTTCACGATGCTTCCCGGCGGATTCTATGCCTATCTTGGAGCCGTGCATGCCCTGGCTTCCGAGGCCGATTCGCGCGAGCGGCGGCGGCGGGAACGGGTGCGGGAACTGGCGAACCTCACGGTCAACGTGCGGAAGCGTGAGGAGACCCGCCCCTTGTTAAGGATGAAAGCCGAATGGCGGGAACTCGCGAACTTCGCTGCCGGTGAATTCCTCGCTTGCATGCTGAATCCGGACGAGTGGCAGGAAGATCTCGCCGGGATGGCGCGGGAATGGAGAAGTCTGCGGGACTTCGGATTCACGCCCGATGAGTTTGCGATGGGGCGGACCCTCTTTCTAGAGAGCGCCATCGACCGGGCGCTCAAACGCCTGCGCCAAGGCAACGCCGAACTCGCCGACGAGATCGTCGCGAGTCTCCTGCGCAAGCGCATCCATCTTTCCCCCGAGGATGAGTTCTCACTGGATCTGGCCACCTTCCGTGACACCACGCGGGAAGAGGCGGAGGCCGCCTTCCGCGAAGCCTGGGACGCGGAGGATGTCTGCTTGTTTCTTCCGGAAAACGACGCCCTTCGCCTCGACGGGGATCCGCTTGCCCCTCTGGAGCGCGGCTGGGCCGAGGCCGTCCCACCTCCGGAAGACAAGCCGCGCCCGGAACTCGCTCTCGATCCCGCCGGGCCGCCCGGCACGGTGGCC
>JAHEDC010000208.1 GCA_024641425.1 Verrucomicrobiales bacterium
CGCTTGAGAAGATGAACCAGGTTATGGCGTGGTGTTTCCGCGCTGAATCAGACCCTTTCAGAAAAGACAATCCATGGCAGAAATTACCGTAGCACTGATCAAGAAACTCCGCGACAAGACAAACGCGGGAATGATGGACTGCAAGGCCGCCCTCAAGGAAGCCAACGGCGACCTTGAGATGGCCGAGACCGTCCTTCGCAAGAAGGGAATCGCCTCCGCCGAGAAGAAGGCGAGCCGCGCGGCGTCCGAAGGGGTCATCGCCTCCCAGATCGACAGCGATGCCCGCACCGGCGTGCTCGTCGAGGTGAACTGTGAAACGGATTTCGTGGCCAAGAACGAGAACTTCCAGAATTTCGTCGGCCAGGTGCTCAATCACATCTCCGCGACGCCGGCAGCCGACCTCGCGAGCCTTATGGCCCAGCCGTTTGCGGCGGATCCCTCGATCACTGTCGAGGAAGCGCTCAAGACGAAAATTGGCGAACTGGGTGAGAATATGGTCATCCCGCGTTTTTCACGCTACGCGCTTGGCGAGGCCGGTGGCGAGGTGGGCGCGATCGCCTCCTATATCCACCTGCATGGCCGGGTGGGCGTCCTGATCGAGGTAAACTGTGCCACCGAGGCGGCTGCGAAGGATCCCCTTTTTCAGGAGATGGTGAAGGACATCACGCTCCACATCGCGGCTTCCCAGCCGATTTGTGTCGGTCGGGATCAAGTTCCGCAGGGCCGGATCGACACGGAGATCGAGATCTATCGCGACCAGGTGAAGGGCAAGCCTGAGGAGATCGTGGAAAAGATCGTGCAGGGCAAGATCGACAAATTTTACGCGGGCGTCTGCTTGTTGGAGCAAGGCTTTATCAAGGATCCCGACCAGAGTATTGCGGAACTCCTCGCCGCCAAGGGTAAGGAACTGGGTGAGGAACTGGTCGTTCGCCGCTTCGTGCGCTACGCCGTGGGCGAGGATGCCTAGACCTGGACGGTCTGCGAAAAAATCCAAACCCCCGTTTTGGGTGATTTAGCGAGGTCCACGGCGCGTGAGTGCGTGTCGTGGGCCTCGCGACTTTTCGAGGTGCTTGTTCGATAGGTCTGTGCGAGAATCTCAGGGAATGATTACCCTCCGGAATTGCAACGATGTCGGCGAAGCCGCAATGCTGAAAATGCTCCTGGAGAGCTGTGGCATCGATGCGTTTATCCCCGACGAGATCGGGGCCGGGGTCGCTCCGCATTTCTTCAACACCGCGGCCGGCGTGCGTCTCCAGGTCGACGAAAGGGATCTGGAGGACGCCCGGCAGGTCATCTCCGACGCGCTTCGCTAGCTTGACACAAGTGACCAAAAGGCTACTTGTCGCCGTCGGGCGGTCTCCCCGATGAAGTGGTGGCGAGGCATCTTGTGGTCAAAGGTTCCGCCAGCGGCGAGGTGATGACTCCCCACGACAACCGGGAAGTTGTTCACGGCCGCTACTCCGCGGGAATCATGGCAATGGGGCGTCGAGTTGGGGATGGAAATCACGCGGCGAGCGCACGCCCTGTGCCTCCGCGCCGAAGTCGTCGTTCCGCCCAGGCAGGCCACCTTGGGTGTTGTGGGATTGTTCTTGCGGTGTGCATCGCGGAGAGCTAGAAATACTAGTCAATCGTTCGATTAACCCCGTGAATGCAAAGCCGATGATCGCGATTTCCAATTTTGGTGAATGGCAGCCTCTCCGGTGGCTGCGGATGCTAGGTTTCGGTGCGGCACTTTTACTGCCGGCCGCGTCGGGTTTCTCACAGAACGGGGATTTGCCCGGAGTCATGGCGCAGGCTGAGGATGTGCGCGTGGAAGGGGAACTGTCGCATGATATTCAGGTGAGTTTCGACTGGCAGCGTTCGGTGAAGGAGGCCACACTTGGAGACAGTGACATCACGGTCACCGGGCCACTCGGCTATGCCCAGCGGGGGCAGCTGATTTCGGTGCGGGAGGTTCCCGGCCCGCTTCCGCTTCCTGCGGATGCGGCGGGGAATGGGGAATTCCCGGAGCTGGCGGCGGGGGTGGTTCCGCAGCCGGTTCCCGTGGTTGTTGCCACCTATCGGGTCTTTCCTTCAGCGTCGCACGACGGGCCTTGGAGCCCCGAGCAAAACGGCCCTTATGCCATCTACCTGAATGCCGGCGAAGTGGCGACGGCGGCGGGTGAATTCTACCCTCCGGCCTTAATCGGTGGCTTTCGCGTTGCGCTCGGTGTCGGCGAGCCGGTTTTGCCCGATGAAGTGAGAATCACCATCGTCCGCGAACCCTCGCTTCTTCCGGATGGGGGGGGAATCGTTGGCACGAGCGAGACCCTCCATGCCCGGGTCGAATTGGTGTTCGCCAGTCAGAACGTGGAGGTTACAGATTGGGGATCGGTGGCGCGGGAGGGGAACGGTTTTTCTGTCACGGTAAAGGCGTTCCGGATTCCCGGCGTGGCTCCGGCGGGTGCGGACGGGGCGATAGGTCCCGACAGGGTTTTTACCCATCGCTATCCGTTGGGGATGCTCGCCGTCGGCGACTATCGGTTTGTTGTGCGCTCGCAAAATCAGAGGATCGGGCTGGAAGAGTTTCGTGTCGAGGCGGGCGGGACTGTCGACGTGATGCCTCCGGTGGCTGTGCTCGTCGCTGGAGCCGTGAACCGGGGGGGGGATGCGTGGCACGATCTGCGCGTTACGTACGAGGACGCCAGTGGCGTTGATCTCGGCACGTTGGGAGCCTCCGATCTTCGGGTTTTCAATGCGACCCGGTGCGCCCTGAACGCGGCGGGAATCTGCGCGGACACCGGGCACCTGCCGCTCCTCTTCGTCGCGGCGCAGCCCACCGGGAACGATCTGCGCAAGGTGGAAGCCCTCTACCGCGTGGGGCCACCCAGTGGAGGTTGGACGCCTGAGGCGAACGGATTCTACACGGTAATCCTCGGGGAGGGGCAGGTGTGCGACCTCCGCGGAAATTGCAATTCCCTGCGCACCTTGGGCGGATTCGCGGTGGAAATCCAGGACCCTCCGCCGGGAGCCGGGACGGCGAGCCTCACTGTCAATGCCTTTGATCCGACCCAGGTCACGGCTCGGGTGGAAGTCGTGCTGGACGGTTGTTTCGCCATTGGTTCGCAATCGCTGCGCCGCGAGGGAAATCGCTTTTTCCTCTCTGCGAACGCCTTGCCGACGCCTTGTCCGCCTCCGTCGGATCCGAACGATATCCCCCCGCCCCATACGGAGGTGCTCGACTACGCGCTTGGAGCGCCGGCGGAGGGAAGCTACGTCGCGGTGTTCCTTTTGAACGGGCGGCAGTTGGCGGCGGCGAGCTTTTTTGTGGGAGGCGAACCGCCGGTTCCCGCGAAGGCCACCATCGCGGTGGACACGTCGAGTCCGTCCCGGGTGCTTGCGAACGTTCACGTCGATTTCGACGGGCATTTCGCGATTACAGGCCAATCGATCCGGCGGGAGGGATCGACCGTCTTCCTCCTGGCTACGGCGGAGGAGCAGGCGGTGATTGCGATTTTCCCGCCGCCGCCACCCGTCCCCGCCGATTTGTCCTACGAGATCGGCGCGCTGACGACAGGGAATTACCGAGCCGTTTTCGTGCTCAACGGGAGAAATCTCGCGGACATTGGCTTCTTGGTCGGGCCGACGCCCCCGGTTCCGGCGACAGCGCGGTTGGTCGTCGATTCGGCGAATCCGGCCAATGTGGTGGCGACCGTTACCTTGCAGTTTGCGGACCACTACCGGATCGCTTCGCAATCGGTTCGGCGCGAGGGAACGCGCTTCCTCCTCGTCGGGGTACCCGAAGGTCCGCTTCCGATTCTGGCACCGCTGCCACCGCAGCCGATCACGTTGAGCTATGAATTGGGGGCGGTGGAGCCCGGCCTTTATTCCGCCGCCTTTTCAATGCGAGAGCATGTCTATGCGGGCGTAGAATTCAAAATCGGGGGCGACGGGGAGCCGGTCTTCCCTGCCGAAGTCGCGCTCTTGGTCGAGACGGCGGGGACGCGCGCTGTCCTGCATGCCGTGGTCGATTTCGAGGATCCCTATGTCGTCATGGTTGAGAACGGGATTCCGCGCCGCGAGGAACGCCGGTTCACGATCGATGCGAAGGCGGCACGGGCGAATTTCTTCGCAGAACCTGACGGTGCGCCGGTGAGGCTCAGTTACGATCTCGGGACATTGGATCCCGGAAAATACGTGGTGCTCTACCGGATCAATGGCGCGACGGAGGCGAGGATCGAGTTCCTCATCGCTCCTCCTCCTTTGCCGCACATCGCTTTCATCGAGATCAGCGAGGGCAACGCGTCGCATTTCGCAAAGGTCGGTGTGGTGCTGGATCGTCCGGATCTTCAGGTGCTGGACTGGGGAGCGGTTCGTCGCGAAGGCAACGGCTTCGCGGTCGAGATTCGGGTGGGAACGGGGAATGACACGCCGGATCCGGCGGGAGAAGGGGTGAACGGGGTGCCGGATGGATTCGGGGTGGACGCCAGCGGGAATCCCGTCCTGGGGGGACTGCCCGTGCGCCTGGTCGCGCATGATTACGGGCTCGGCGTGCTTGCTCCGGGCGAGTATTCCTTTCTTGTGACCTCCGGAGGCGTTCCGGTCGCGCGGAAAGGCTTCGCCGTCCGTGGGGCGGGGCCGATGGCCGTGCTGCGCGCCGAGGACATCGCGCAGGCAGGGGCGGAAGCGAAACGTTTCACCGTCCATTATAGCGATCCAGACGGACTCGATCACGAGGCGATTCGCGGTGCCACGGTTTCGGTCACGGGGCCCGATGGCTTCCGCGCGGTCGCGACGTTGCGCGAATATGTGCGTAGCGAGGACGTCCCCTCTTCGGGCGCGACCGCGGACTACGCGATCATCGCTCCGGGCGGGCGCTGGGATGCCGCGGACAACGGGCGCTATCGCATCTCCGTCGAAGCGTCCGCGGTTCGGGACCGGCTTGGGAATCCGCTCGCCAATGGCGCGCTCGGTTCTTTCGAGGTTCGCATCGTGCCTGAGGTTCCGGGGGGCGGCGGTTCGGTCGCGATTTCCGTACAACTCGCGCCTTCGGGGGATTGGATTGCGACCGTGGCCGTGCTCGTGCCGGGGGTGACGGTGACGGAATGGGGCGAAGTCGCTCGCAACGGGCAGGTTATGCTCGCGATGGCGACCGCAGCGCGGCTCGAACCGAACCTATTTCCTCCGGGGGGAGCCGTTGAAACGACCCATACCTACCGGCTTGGCGAACTTGGCCCCGGCCACTATCGTTTTGTCTTTAAGACAAGCCTCGGACATTGCGGACAGGCGATCATTGAAGTACCGGGCATTCCACGGGATGCGGTGGACGCCTGGATCGACCTCGCCGGCGGCGAGCGTGAGGGCTGGAACGCCGTCGAAGCCTTCGCCTTCGCGTTGCGCCCCAACGGAACCGATGTCCCCCTCGTTTCGCCTGAAATCATTCGGCAAGCAGATCAACGCGAACATTTTGGAGTGCGATTTCGAAGGTTGCTCGGCGCTGTCGATCTGGAATATATCCTTGAATGCTCCGCAGACATGCGGACATGGCAGGAAGCAGGGGAATCCGCCGAAATCGTGAACCGGGAGATCGACATCGACGGCACCGAAACCGTGCATCTCTGCCTGCGTGCCACCATGGTCGAGAGCGCCATCCGGTATCTCCGCATTGTGGTCAGGCGGGTCGGCCGATGATTTCGGTTCCTCCACGCCCCCCGGGGGGCTTCGGGGATCATCGATTCGGAGCAAGGCGGAGAACGTCTTGGCCCGAATTCCGCGCTCGAATCGAACATCTTGATAGACAACGCTATTGTTCGGGAAGCCCGGGCCAACGGCGATCCTTGATAGGATCGGAAAGCTCCAGTTTCGCGGGGTCTATGGCGGCGTGGCGGACGCGCTTGCGATCCCAGGTATACGAGATATGGACGAGACCGTCCTTGGTCTGGATTACGGCAGGGTAAGAGAATTCGGCGCCGGCGCGGTACTCGAGGAGAGCGGCGGCTCGCCAACTCTTGCCATCGTCGCTGAGCGCGATATTAAGCATGGAGCGGCCAAGGGGCGGGCTGCCTCGGCGATTCGTGTGGTTGTAGACGAGGAGCTGGCGGCCATCGGCGAGGGTGAGTGCGTCGGTGCCGGAGTTGGGGTTGGGAAGACCGGTGGCCTCGAGGGGCGACCAGGTGAAGCCACCGTCTTCGGACCAGCAGGTCCAGAGGTCGCCGTCGTTCCCATTGTAGTTCCGGCAGAGGATCTGGAGGCGTCCGCCGGGGTGGGTGAGGAGGCTCGGCTGGATGGCGCCTTTCGTGATGCCGGGATGGAGCGGGCCGACGCGGGTCCACGTCTTTCCGAGGTCACGGGTAATCTCCAGGTGGAGGCGCCAGCCCTTCGATTCGGTGCTTGAGCCACAGAGGAGGGAGCCGTCGGCGAGTTCGATCGGCTTGTTCTTGACCGGGCCGTCAATGCCCTCCGGGAGTCGTCTGGGTTCGCTCCAGGTGGTGCCATTGTCGGGACTGGTCGTCACCATTCCCCACCACGTGCTGGGGCTGGGGCCACATTTGTAAAAAAGAAAAAGCGGTGCCTCAGGGGCGGAAGGTTGAAAGAGGACGGGATTCCAGCAGGGGTGCCGCCTGCCGACCTTGCCGTCGGGAGCCAGATATTGGATTCCATTGGCGACTTCCGTCGCTTCGCTCCATTTCCCGTCGCGATGGCGGGAAAGCCAGATGCCGACGTCATCGTTGCCTTCGGAGGAGCCTCCGAACATCGCGCAGACGAGGCCTTCCGGTGTCTCGACGAGGGTGGAGGCATGGCACTCGCGGAAGGGGAGTTTCTCGGTGATGAACTCGGAGAAAACCAGACCGGGAAATTCGGCGGCGATGGAGGGACCGGCGATCATGGCGAGGAAGGCGGGAAGGATGGACGGGCGTTTGCTCATGATTCGTCGAGTTTACGCAAGAGGCGGCGGGATGGCGAGAGTGAAAAGCAGGCTTGCGCGGTGGCCTTGAATCATGTCGAATACCACGCGGTTCCGAACCTGGTTGTCCGCGCGGGAAACGAAGCCCGCTCTTGATGAATTCCCCTTTTTCCCAGCAAGTCCGCCACGAACTCCGCGCATACGGGGCACGAGAAGCCTATCGTCGTTTGATCGCCCAAAACGACGCGCGCCTTCTTGGTTCCGAGCTGGATGGTGGTCGTGAAATCGCCGCGGAACGAACGGCGATCCACACGGTGATGGTGGAGGCGTGGGCGGAGGGGCAGGTGGCGCGGCTGAAATATGAAAAGCCCTTCGCGGTAGTGGCACTCGGCGGAACCGGACGGGGTGAGATGACACCCTGCTCCGACACCGACTTCGCGTTCCTTTTCGACGACGAACTCGAGGGCAACTCCTTCCTGGAGGAACTGCAGAGGCAAATACAGGACGGAGCGGATTTCGAGCAATGCCACGGGTTTACCTGCGGAGCATTTCCCTTCAACTTCGACGATGTGGTGGGTTTGGAAGGAAAGCAGCTCAACGCCTTCCTCGACATGAGGACGGTTTACGATCCGCTGGGATTGGCACCGCGGTTGTTAAAACGCATCCGGGAAACATACGATCCCTTCGAGCACTTCCTGCACGTAACGAAGGCATGGCGGGAGGAAGGCGCGGCCGCAGCGGCCGCCTGCGAGCGGTTGGACAGTTTCGAGATCAAGCAGGACGGCCTGCGGGTATTCCTCGCAGGCGTCTGGGCGCTGGCAGGGAAGGAATTCCGGCACAGTCTGGAAATCTACGAAAGCCTCGAAGACAAGCGAGATCTCGACGCCTACGGATTTCTTCTCCGCATAAGGGGCTTCGTGCATGCGCGGCGCGGAACGCGCACGCCGCCTTCGGCGCTTGGGGCGCATGCCGAGGATGCGTTGGGGTTCGACGATTTCATTTCCTTTGGCGAGCTTCTGGGTGAAAGGGCGACCGAGCGGGAACGTTTTGAGTTCGCGAACGCGGTTCGAGCGCGATTGCTTTCGGCCCGGCGCCGGGTGGCGCGTTTCACCCGCGGTGTCGTGGGGAGGGAACTGCAGCGTGGCCGCGAGATCGCCCGCGGGAATCCGATCTTCTTCGGCTCCGGAGGTTTGCGTCATGTCTGGACGGACGATGAAAAAGGCGAGTCGGAGAAAAGCCGTGCCGCATTCTCGCTCCTGCTTGCTTCGCAACGATACGGGGTCCCGATCGATCCCGCCGAACTTGATCGGACTTTCGGGAATGCGGGTGATTGGCTCGTACCCGTTCCAGAGCTTTCGGCGCTCTTTTCCGAACCGCGCGGGAGTTTGGCGGCGTCTTTCGCTTTCCTCTCTCGCTTCGACGGTGCGGAGGATCGGCTTTTTCCAGGCTACGCGCGCTTCGAGGCTTCACTGGACGAACGGGTTATGGCGGAGCGAAAAGTGATCCGCGGGGCCTTGGAACGCCAGAAGATGGGGGCGCTGGAAGAGATGGTGCAACGCGGAAGAGCACGACTGGATCGGGAAAGTGGAAGGCAACTGAACGACCTCAACTCGCCGATCGACGGAAAGATCGACAAGGATGTCGAGGCCGCCTTGCTGGATGTCGAACATCTGTCGGCGGTGAAACTCGCCCTAAAGACGAAGCGGTTGCCCGAAACGGAGTTCGACCGCAAACTAAGGGCAGACGAGTCGCTGCCGCTGCACGAGCGCTTTTCGACGGGCTTTTCCGAGATCCCCCTGGCCACCTACTACACACGTTCGCTTGACGGCGCGGCCTTCCCTCCCGAAACTCTCGAACTCGCAGGCTTCCTTGTCGCACACCGTCGTGAGTTCAAGCTTCGTGCGGACGATGGCATTAACGACAAGGGACAGGTGGATGGACTGGTGCGACTGTGCCGGACGGAGGCGATCCTGCGGGCGCTTTACATTTTCACCTGTGCGGACAGGGCGGAATGGGACTCCGTACGGCATGACGGCACGCGGTGGTTCAATACGGATGAACTCTACGAACTGGCCATCCGGGAATTCCGACCGGACCGTGATCCGAGCCTGGTTTTGCTGCGTCTTGGTTACACGCCCGAGGAGTATGCGATCCTCAAGGATTTCGGAACAAGTCTTCTCACCGGAGCCTACCGCCTCCACACGGGACGATTCGGGCAGCATCTCGTCGGGCTGGCGGACGGCAGCGGACCGGATCGTCCGAAGGCAAGTGTCATTGTTGAGGGCGGGTCCGCCATCCTCGCCGTCGCCGCCAGGGACTATCGGGGCCTCGCCGCCTCGATGAGCGGGGCTTTCCTCAATCATGGGATCATGCTGCGGCAGGCGCACTTGTTTTCGGCGGTCAACCACCGCCTCGCCTTGAATTTCTTTCATCTCGCGCCGGGAGGCCAGCGGATCGGTCCCGAGCTGCTTCGGAAGATCGAGGACGCCATTGCGGCGCACGAATACACGCGGCCGGAGGACGAGGCTCATCTGGAACCCGCGACGGGACGCGTGAAGCTTTCGGCCATACGACCCAAGCTTTATCGCCTCCGGAGTTCGACATCCGGTGAAGTGGGGGCGCTTGTCTACGCTCTCACCTATCGCATCTACCGGCATCTGCGCGGGAACGTCTTCGGGCTGCGGGCGCATAGCGGGCGAGGCCATTCCTTTGTCTCCGTTTATCTGGAGCTGCCTCCCGGCATGTCCCTGTCCGAGGCGGAGTCGATCGTGGCCGAGATGTTTTGAATTCCGCTCGCCCTTGCACGGGCGAGGCTAAGGGCATTCGAGGCCAGAGCGAGGCTGTTCGCACGCGTTCACCGCAATTCACAGCAATTCCCCGCCTTTGGGGGTTGTCATTTCCGAAAGGGGGTGGTGGAATCATTGCCCTCGAAGCCGAAAAATCGCGATTTTCTGGTCACGGGAAACCGATCAGTGGCCCATTCAATTAGTTAAGATACCTATAATTTTTGAAAAGCTTAATATTATGAAATTTAATGCTTTCATAAGTCGTTGACTTTGAAAAGAGGGGCCCTTTCGAAGCATTTTCAAAAAGGTGAAAGTCACATTTCCATTGACGATACCACAAGATATTGGGCATATTACCCGACCAATCACCAATATATGGTGGTTTGGGTATCCTTGAAAATCGATGCCTTCAGGCCTGAAACCGGGCTATTCCAAACGGTTTGAACCCAAGAACCCCTCCCTCAACGCTGTCCTCATCTTAATTTGTTAGGAAAACAGTAATTTAATTCGCTACTGATAATCAGAAATACTCGCCAACGCATTAAGCATTATGGAAAAAACATTCACCATCGGCACGAAAAAGTTCGTCCT
>JAHEDC010000209.1 GCA_024641425.1 Verrucomicrobiales bacterium
TGGTGAACAGAACGCGGAAAGTGAGGCCTGCCTCGTCGCGGAGGCGCTGAACCATCTCGGGGCCGTTCATGCGGGGCATCACGATATCGCAAAAGATCACGTCGATCTCACTCGCATGTGACGAAGCGAGTTCGAAACCCTCCTGGCCATTGCAGGCCTTGAGGACGTTGTAGCCGAGATAGCCAAGACTGCGGGTGACGAGTTCACGCACCATGGGCTCGTCCTCGACGACAAGAATGGTCTCTCGACCCTGACGCTTGGAATCAAGGGGCTTCGGATTGGAATCGGGTGCGGCAGGTGGGACCGCGCTCTGGGGAGCTCTTTTTGAGGGCGGCGGAAAGATCGAAGGCGGAGCCAGAGGGGCGACCGATACCGGCTTCGCGGGTGGCGGCTCATCGGGAGGACGGGAAGGGGAGCCGGCCATGTGATTCATCGAACCAGAGTCCTGCGGCGCGATGGGAAGATAAATGGTAAACGTACACCCTTGACCTGGTTGGGACTCTAAGTCGACGTGCCCACCGGTGTCGCGAATCAATCCTTGGGCGATCGACAGCCCGAGTCCGCGCGAACCCCGATCCGACCGGGTGGAGAAAAAGGGTTCGAAGGCTCTTGCCGCAGTCTCCGGAATCATGCCTGGCCCATTGTCAGTGATCCGAATCTCGGCATAGTCCCCTCGTCTGAGCCCGCGTTCCGCGCAGAACGAGGGCTCACGTTCACCGCGACCGAGCTCGATTCGAACTTCCCCGCCCCCATCGAGGAAGGTCCGTGAATTCTCCAGAATTCGCCCGAGGATTTGCCCGATGGCATACTCCGAAGCTTGAACGGGAACAGGAGCAGTGCCTGCCACGATCTCCAACGCGATGCCGCCCGAAAGGCGGGTTCGCCATTCTTCCTGACTCCGATGAAGGAAAGTCGTGAGATCCACCACTCCGCGAGATTGTGAGCAACCATCGCGGGAGGCGCTGCGCGAGAACGCGAGGAGATCGGAGGTCAGCGAGTTGGCGCGGCGGGCGGCGTCGAGGATTCCCCTAATGTTCGCGGCTCGGACGATTCCCGATTCCAGGTCCCTTTCGACGAGTGACCCGAGCCCAGTGATGCTCGTGAGGACGTTGTTGAATTCGTGCGCGACGCGCGATGCCATGCGCTCCAAGGCCTCTGCCCCGGCCATCCCGCGTGCAATATCTGAGATTCCGCCGATTGATTCGCCGGGAATTCGGCCATCGGTTGACGGTTGCGCTGGAGGATCACTTTCCATGATGGGTGTCATTCAAAACCTTTAAATATACTAAATACCATAATTTTTGTAAATTGTTTTTTTGGGGGCATTCCACGGCTACTGGCTTCAGGGCGCCTCTCAACCCCCACGGCCTCCAAAAAGAGGACTCCGTTGTCCTTCGATCCGTAATGAGAAGTTTGTCATTGAACAGCGGGGCGGGACGAAATTGCTGGAAGCGAGGGGGCGAATAGGTTTGAGGAGGCCGTTCAAGGGGTGCAGAGGCAGGCTTGTGCGGCACACATCGGGATCAAGAAAACCAAGCAGTGCTCCCACTTGGGAGAAAAGACTGGGAAAGGATCAGGGGAGCGCCGTAACCGGCAGCGCGAACCCCAAAGTGATGATCTTTTGCATACGGGAGGAACTTTCCCGTCGATCTCTACGGTGGAGCCAAAAAGTGAAAGCCGAACGTGAACGCTTCCCGAGAAACGGCGAATTCGTATATTGACAATTTTCCGCGATCCTGAAATAAATACGTAATATATGGTTAGGATAAAAACGCGCTGGCGGCCAATGACATGTGTCGCCGCAGGAATCGCCGGACTCTTCGCGGCATCAAGCATGATGGGTGCTGATTCTCCAGCGGAGCCGCCTCCGGTACGTTCCTACCGAATGAACTTTTCGGGAGAACGGAGCTTCGATTTCAAGAAAAGAATCTATTCGCTCGGCAAGTGCTCGGTCACCTTTGGCCCCAACACCCCTTTTCTCAAATCGCCCTTTTCAGTCCGCTGCGTATCCGGTGTTCTCGATCTGGCTGCGTCGAAAATCCATTTGAAGCATCCCGCGACTCTGATTGTGGACGGGAAGAAATTCACAACTTTGGACCCGAAGGGATCCATCATGATAGCGAATGGAAGCTACGAAATCATCGGCCAGTCGTATTCCGTGAAGAAGGCCAGGTAGGGGGGCGCCCGTCTTCAGAGCCATAAAATTCTACGCAAACCCCACTATCCACCACACCATAATGTCTTTCCGGTCCCGCAAATCATCCCTCGCAGCCTCACTCTTCCTTTCATTGGGAATTTCATCCGTGAGTCTTGCTCAGACCGAAAAACCCGCTGTAGGCACTGGTTCGTCCCAGTCGATCGACGACATCAAGAAGCGGGTGGTGGGATCGGAGATCATGATGAATCCCTACGGGAAATTCATTGCTCTCGATCGTGTTTTCTCGGAAGGGGGAGCGGCGCAACCTGATTGGAATGAGGTGTTTCGCAAGGTGGCCAAGAATTTCAACCCGGATGACATTAAGGACGAAGAGGTGATCGCACCGCTTTTGCTGGGTTCCCGCATCGCGGACGGTGTCCTGACCGTCAAGATGAAGAATTCCGGGGAATTGGGTGCCTGCGCCGAGGACATTGAGCGCTTGGCGAAGAGAATGGGCGTCTCAGGAGGGGATTTGCGCTGGGCGAAGCAAGCAAAAGGGGAGGCCACGGCAGGCGAATGGGGAAAAGTCTACGTGAGCTTGGGATTTCTTCAGATGAAGGTAAACCAGACCCTGAACAAGAAGGCCTCGGAAGACCAGAAGACCTTGCTTCTCGTAGGGGGGTGGATGCAGGCTTCGCGCTTTGCCACCAGTGCGCTCAAGAACGGCCTGGGCAAGAACATGGTGCCCGATCCTTCCTACCATTTGCGGGAGCCGAAATTGGCTGAGGAACTCGAAAGGCGTGTCAAGAATCTGCCGGCCAACATGCAGAAGAATCCGGTGGTCATCGCGATCGCGGATGCGCTCCCCAGGATGAGGGAAATCGTCGACATTGATCGCGATCCGAAAGTCGGAAAGATCCCTCCGGCCCAAATCGAGGAACTCGAAGCTCTGGCGACCGGTATTCTCGATGCTGCGATGAAAGGGATCTAGCCGTCGACTCAACCTTCCGGCGCTACGTGCAACGTATTCGCCAGCAATCAATGAAGACCTCGGAATGAACCCGAAGAAGTAAAACACATGAAAATAAAAAACAGAACAATCATAATGGCCTGCATCTCGTTGGTCGGGAGCCTCTGCGCTTCTGCGAATGCCGATCAGGCGGCTGCGGAGGATGATGCCTATACGATGGCAATGAAGTCCTCCGCGAAAGGTTACAAAATCGCACCGGTGTCTGCAGGACTCCTTGGTGGAGGACAAGTATTCGAGGTCATCATACCGGTACAAGCTGGCAATGACTATGTGGTGCTCGTTGGTAAGGACGCTTACGCGAACGACATGAGCCTCTACGTGGTGAGTGAGTTCGGAAGCATACTGAACAAGGACTACCGAAGTGGAGTCTCGCGCGCGGGCGTTCAATTCCGCTCCGACTACTCGGGAGAAGCGCGCGCCTACGTCATCATGGAGAGCGCCTACAAACTCGGTGGTTTTGCGGTACTGGTCGGGCAACGCGAGGCTTTCAAGGCTTATCCCAGTAGCCAGGGTAATCCTTAGGCGATCCGCAGAACAAAAATCAACCATTTGAATGAGATCATGAAGATTTTCGCTTTGTTGGCCATGGCAGGACTTCTCGTTACTGCGGGGACGTCATGTACCGATCGCGTATACGTCATCCGGGACACTCCATCCGGAGGCGGGGGACAAAAACCCGGTGGGAGTTCTTACTCGGGTGGGGGTTCGAGTTCCGGTGGGAGTTCGAGTTCCCGTGGCTACGGCTTCGCCGGAAGCAATGGTTCCCGAAATGCGGCGGAAAGCTTTGAGCCCGTCGGCAAGAACCAGTGAAAGCATTCATCTGGCGTCCCAACCTCCGTGCAACCCGATAAGGAAGGAAACGTTCGGGCGTTGCCGAAATCCAATGCGACTGTGGCGCGGCGGGCGCTCAGCGTGAAATCATAGAAACCGAGTCGTGAGAGCAATAATCAAGACAGCAAGTGTCGGCATTGCTGCCATGATGTTTGGCTGGACGTGTGTGTCCGCCCATGCAGACCAGGCTGCGGTGGAGGATGCCGCCTCTACCTCCCCCGAGGCGATGAAATTGAGTGCGAAGGGCTACGAAATCGCTCCGGTTGCCGCTGGTCTCCTTGGGAACGGG
Organism: Verrucomicrobiales bacterium; assembly: GCA_024641425.1. GTDB lineage: Bacteria > Verrucomicrobiota > Verrucomicrobiia > Verrucomicrobiales > DEV007 > JAHEDC01. The sequence goes on from JAHEDC010000209.1 coordinate 4,288, forward strand.
CAGGTGTTCGAGGTCATGATTCCTGTGCAGTCTGGACATGATTATGCCGTTCTGGTAGTCAAGGATGCTTACGCAATCGACATGAGTCTCTATGTGGTGAGTGAATCCGGAAGTATACTGAACCCGGACTACCGAAGTGGAGTCTCGTCGCGCCAGGCCGCTCAAATCCGCTGCGACTGCTCGGGAGAAGCGCGCACCTATGTCACCATGGAGACCAACGAACTCGGTGGATACGCGGTGCTCGTCGGGCAACGCGGGCCGTATCAACCGAGTGGCGGCCCGAATCCCTAACCAGGAGCTGCTTTTGACTGATCTGATCCACTCGTCTCAATTCACAATCCACTAACCCAAATCATCAACAACATGAATCGAATCATTTATCTGACTCTTGGAGCGGCGTTTGCGCTTGTCTCCTCTTCCTGCACGACGACGGAGACGATCGTCATCGAGAAACCGGTGCCTGTCGCCCCCAAGCCTGCCCCCAAGCCGGCCCCGAAGCCGGCCCCCAAGCCGAGTGATCGCGCCGAGGATTTCGAACCCATTGGAAAATGGCAGTAGACATCGACAAATTGCAAAGCGCAGCGTCCTGATCGTCCCTTGGAGAGGCTCCCAGTGTAGTGCTGGGAGCCTTTTTTCTTGGAATCGGGCACGGTGAGCGGTAGGGCAACATCGGCGCGTTGATCCCGTTTCCCCTTCCAGGAGTGAACGAGAAGCGTATTTTCACTCCGAAATCCAAGGGAGTATGAATCGTTTTCTTTCCGAGGTATGGGCGGTTGTCTGGAGCGGGGAGGGCAAGGCACGCCGAGGGATCCTGTCCTCGGCCTTGCATGTTTGCCCAAGAGGGGAGGAAGGGGGAACTTAGCGCGTTTGAAGTGATCGAATTGGACGTTACAATAATTCATGAGCCGTTCGATCCGTATTTTGTGCCAACTGCTCGCTGTTTCTTGCCTCATCGGCCCTGCCACTGCCGGGGAGATGGAGGTCATCCGGGTATCAAAGGGGGGATCCGGATTCGCTCTCGGTGCGTCCCATACCCCTTTTCGTCCCTGGGGCGTCAATTACGATCATGATGCCGACGGGCGGCTGATCGAGGATTACTGGCACGATGAATGGGCGACCGTCGAGGAGGATTTCGCCGAGATGAAGCAACTGGGTGCGAATGTGGTGAGGATTCATCTGCAGTTGGGGAAATTCATGGCGAGCCCCGCCGAGCCAGAGGTCCGCGAATTGGCGCGATTGCGAGACTTACTGCGACTGGCGGAAAAGACGGGCCTTTATCTCGACCTCACCGGGCTCGGCTGTTATCACAAGGCCGATGTCCCGGCCTGGTATGCTGCGCTTGAGGAGGCGGAGCGTTGGAAAACGCAAGCGCGATTCTGGACGGTGGTCGCGGGTTTGTGTGTTTCAAGTCCCGCTGTTTTCTGCTACGATCTGATGAACGAGCCGATACTTCCTGGATCGAACGGGGAGAAGGAGTGGCTCGCGGGCGAGTTTGGGGGAAAGTTTTTCGTCCAACGCATTGCTCTTGAGGAAAAAGGGCGGAGCCGCGAGGAGATTGCGGCGGCGTGGATCGGGGCCATGGTTTCGTCCATTCGCGAGAAGGATCCCGATCATCTCATCACCGTGGGCGTTATTCCGTGGGCAACGGTGTTTCCCAAGGCGAAGCCGCTCTTTCACGGTCCGGAAACAGGGAAGTTGCTCGACTTCGTCAGCGTCCATTTCTATCCCGAGTCGGGGAAGCTCGATCAAGCTCTGGACGCCCTGCGCGTTTATGATGTGGGTAAGCCGCTTCTCGTGGAGGAAGTCTTTCCCTTGAAGTGCTCCGGCACCGACTTGGAACAATTCATCGCGCGGGCGGATGGCATCGCCGACGGTTGGGTGGGCTTCTATTGGGGACGGACGGCGGCCGAATACGCCGGCGAGGGTGGCTCGATAGCGGATTCCCTCATTGGAGACTGGCTCCGTCGATTTCGCCAGCTTGCGCCTGAGATGACCTCGGGAGAGTGACGGCGGGGAGTGGACTTTCTTCGGGGATGGACGATAGATTGCCGCACCATGCCCGTTCCGAGCCAGATTCCCCGCCACATCGCCATCATTATGGATGGCAATGGGCGCTGGGCGAAAGAGCGGGGCCTGCCTCGCCGTGCGGGCCATCGGGCCGGCGCGGATGCTGTCGGACATGTCGTCGACGCGTGCCAGGAACTCAAGGTCGGGTACCTGACCCTTTATGCGTTTTCATCCGAGAACTGGAAACGACCGGCGGGCGAAGTCAAGTCACTCATGAAGCTCCTTGAGCGCTTCCTCAAGGAGAAGACGTCGGAAATGGACGAAAGGGGGGTCCGGCTCCAGGCGATTGGCCGCCTCAAGGATCTGCCCGAATCGTGTCAGCAGCAACTCCACGAGGCGGTTGAACGTACCCGCTCGAATACGGGCCTTACGCTTATCTTGGCTCTGAGCTACGGAGGGCGGGAGGAGATCATCGACGGGATCAAAAGCGTGATTCATCATGTGAGGGAGGGACATCTCGACGTGGGGATGCTTGACCCCGATGTCTTTGCGAAACATCTTTACACGCGCTATTATCCCGATCCGGACCTCCTCATCCGGACGTCCGGTGAGATGCGTGTTTCCAACTTCCTTCTCTGGCAGATCAGCTATGCGGAGATGTACATTACGAAAACGCTTTGGCCTGATTTCCGTAAGGAAGAACTCCTCGCGGCTGTGACGGATTATGCGGCCCGCAGCAGGCGGTTCGGGGGCATCTGAGCCCCGCTTCTTGCCATCCTCCTTTTTTCACTCGACCTCTTTTTCCTGTCCCTCCGACTCATGCCCGACGCCGACTCCCGTAATTTGCCTCCCCCTCGCACCCAGACCGTGCTTGTTGTCGATGGTGACGTGGATTTCCTCGCCTGGGCCGACAAACACCTTGGCACACCCGAGACGGTGATCGTCGGCAGGACAAACGCGGAGGAGGCCCTTACCTGGTTTTGCGAGCACTCTCCGGATCTGCTGATTACCGAACTCCACATCGGCCCCTTTGGCGGGATGGAGTTGCTCAAAAGAGTCCGTCAGAATGATCCCAACGCCATGGTTGTGCTCACGACGGGCTTTCCTCCCACGAGCGAGGTGATCGAAGCCATGAAACTGGGCGCCTATGATTTCCTCCGTAAAGAGACACTCGCCTACGAGTTGCGACCGATCGTCGATGAGGCCCTCCGCGCGCGCGATACCATTCAGGCTACCCCTGTGGCAGTGAGTCTCGCGCCTTCCCAGGATCCGGCGAATCAGGCCATCATCGGGAATTCGGTGGCGATGCAGGAAGTCTTCAAGATGATCGGCCGGGTTTCCCGCTCCGATGCTCCCGTCCTTGTTACGGGTGAGAGCGGATGCGGCAAAGAGATCGTGGCGAACGCGATACACAAACACAGCCGCCGTTCAAATCGCGAGTATATGGCGATCAACTGCGCCGCAATTCCCGACAATCTTCTGGAAAGCGAGCTTTTCGGTCACGAGAAGGGCTCGTTTACGGGAGCTGCGGTGCGCCGTGTCGGACGCTTTGAGGAATGTGATGGAGGAACGCTCTTCCTCGACGAGATCGGCGACATGCCTTTGCCTGTGCAGAGCAAGATCCTTCGCATGCTGCAACAGGGGGAATTCTCGCGTCTTGGCGGCAACCAGACACTCCATGCCGATGTGCGGATCATCGCGGCGACGAACAAGGATCTGGAGCGCGAGGTTGAGCGGGGGAGATTCCGCGAGGATCTCTTCTACCGGCTGAACGTGGTGCGGGTGCATATTCCTCCCCTGCGGTATCGCCGCGATGACGTCCGACCCCTCGCCGAGTTCTTCCTCAAACGGATCTCAGATAGGAAGGGGGGGGCCAGGCTGCGGTTGTCGGACGACGCGGGGGCACTGCTTGAGAGCTACAATTGGCCCGGGAACGTTCGCGAACTGGAAAACACCATCCAGCGGGCAAGCGTTCTGGCCACCACCGATGTCCTTTTGCCGAAGGATATTCCTCTTGGAAGTCCGAAAAGCGACCCCGTAGCTCCCGAGTCCGCTCTTCCGGCAGCATCGGTTCCGGCCGCCATTTCTCAGCCGACGGTTGAAGCAAAGGGCGGAGACAATGTCGTGACCGCCGCCATTGCCACCCTTTTCGCGGCTGCGGAGGCGGATCCCGAAAGGAAATTGCTCCCTTGGCTCGAGCGCGAATTCACCCTCACCGCGATGGCCCGGACGGGAAACAACCAACTTCATGCCGCGAAGCTTCTCGGAATCACCCGCGCGACGCTTCGAAAACGGCTCGAGCGCTTCGGAATGATCTAGCCGGGCCGGTTCTTATCCGTCACTTCCCGGTCAACCCCCGCCACAGGCCTCTCAGGAATCCCTCTTTCCGACGGTAGACGGTTACCATGGAAAGCTTTTCGGTGACGCTTGTCTTCCCGGACGCTTGCGACGCTGTCGCATTTCCACGGCGCAGAGAGCGATCCCGGAAGAGTTGCTCGGGAGAGCGATTGGAAGCGTATGCGTCGCGTATGATCTCGATGATCTGGGTTTCACTCCAGGATTGCGTGATGTCTTCGGGGAGCCGAATACGCTGGTCTTGATTCCTCATAATGGGTCATTTCAATTCGGGGGCTCTCTTTTGATACGGATGAACCGACCAATAATTACCGATCTTTCGAATTTTTTTGCCTCGGGGGAAATCGGCCTTGATTTGCAGGCTGTTGCAGCTAGACTTGCCGCCCCTAACCTAAAAACACTGTAGAAATAAGAACCCAAACCTTCGCGGGTGAGTGGATCAGCCTTCGGGCAGAGCGGTGCGGAAGTCAGAACGGGAATGTTTTCCTGTTTTCCGCCGCCGTGCATTCCCTGCGTCAAAAATGATCCCAAATGGCAAATAACCTGATTGAAGAACTCGTAGAAGCAGGCGTCCACTTCGGGCACCAGAGCCGCAAATGGAACCCAAGGATGAAGCGCTTTCTGCTTCAGAAGCGCTCAGGAGTCCATATCATCAATGTCGAGGAGACTGTGAATCGCCTAGATGAAGCAGGCGAATTCCTGAGCAAACTGGCGGTTGCCGGCAAGCAGATTCTTTTCGTTGGCTGTAAGCGCCAGGCCCAGGAAGCAGTGCGGGCGGCCGCTGACGCGTGCGGCCAGTTCTACGTCAATCATCGTTGGCTGGGGGGCACCCTGACGAATATGGCGACGATCCGCAAGAGCATCAATCGACTCGCCTACCTTGAAGCGATCGAAAAGTCTCCCGAATACAAGTCGATGTCGAAAAAGGAACTTGCATCGCTTGGACGCGAGTGCGCGAAGCTAGCCCGGAACCTGCAGGGAATTCGAGGTCTCGAAGGCATGCCGGACGCGCTGGTCGTTGTCGATGCCGCCCGTGAGGACATCGCCGTCAATGAGGCCCGCCGCCTCAAAATCCCGATCGTGGCCATTGTGGACAGCAACGCGGATCCGGAACTGATCGATTACCCGATCCCAGGGAACGATGATGCGATCCGCTCGATCCGCATTCTCCTCCAGAATCTCATCGACCCGATCATCGCGGCCACCGATGGAGGAAAGAACATTCGCCGCGGAGGCAGGAACTAGAGAAATCCTTGGCGCTCCCGCTTGAGAAGATGAACCAGGTTATGGCGTGGTGTTTCCGCGCTGAATCAGACCCTTTCAGAAAAGACAATCCATGGCAGAAATTACCGTAGCACTGATCAAGAAACTCCGCGACAAGACGAACGCGGGAATGATGGACTGCAAGGCAGCCCTCAAGGAAGCCAACGGCGACCTTGAGATGGCCGAGACCGTCCTCCGCAAGAAGGGAATCGCCTCCGCCGAGAAGAAGGCGAGCCGCGCGGCGTCCGAAGGGGTCATCGCCTCCCAGATCGACAGCGATGCCCGTACCGGCGTGCTCGTCGAGGTGAACTGTGAAACGGATTTCGTGGCC
>JAHEDC010000671.1 GCA_024641425.1 Verrucomicrobiales bacterium
CGGCGCTTGATCTCGATGCCGGGGCAAAGGAATGGATCGCCGTCATCGGGAGTGTTGAGAGCGGCGTTGAAACCGCCTTTTTCCCTCCCCGGTAACTCTCACATTTCCACCGCGTTCTGCTGCCGGGCGATGTCGTTGAGGGTGAGGATGCCGAGGAGCTTTCCCTTGTCCTTGCCGCTCACGACGGGGACTTGCTGGAGGTTGCGGGCGATCATGCGGTTCGCGGCGTCACGGATGCTGGTATCGGGGGGAAGGGCGAGCAAGTCCTGCCCTTCGATTACCGAGCGGATCTCACGGGTGGGCTCGGCGCTATCCAATTCATGGTGGGTGACCATGCCGGCGAGACTGCCGTCGGGGTGCACCACCGGGTACGCATGGTAGCGGGTGTTTTGCGATTTCAGACGCTTCAAGGTGGCATCCGCGGTGTCCGATGATTGGAGCACGGTCACATCGTAGGTCACGATGGTGCTGATCGGGAGTTTCCGGTAATCCTGCGATCCCCGGTAGGCGGGCAGACGCTTCAGCGAGACCCCATTCTGAACAAGAATGGCATCGTAGATGGGGATGGGACGCAGCTTCTTCGCGATCCCCCACGCGAGGATGTTGCCGCCCATGAGGGGAAGAATAAGCGAGTAATTGCCGGTCATTTCGAAGATGATGATGAGCGAGGTGAAGGGCGCGCGAATGACCGAACCGAACATCGCGCCCATGCCGAGGAGCACGCAGCCTCCGACGACCTGACCGTTTCCGGGAAAGCCGGGCAGGGCGAAATGGTCGTTGAGGACGCACAGTCCGTTGCCGACGAGACCGCCGAGCATGCCGCCGAGGAAAAGCGTGGGTGAAAAAAGGCCACCGCTTCCGCCCGTGCCGAAATTCACGACGACAGCGAGGAGCTTGAAGGCAAGGAGGACGCCCAGCGCACCGACAAGGAGCTTGTTCTCGAAGGCGCGCTCCAGGCTCTCGTAGCCGATGCTGAAGACGCCGTGCTCCGGTGCGCCGTTGCGGCCGGTGAGCCACCAGGCGGCCAGGCCGAGACCTCCGCACATCAATCCGCCGAAGGCGGGTGCAAGCCATTGGGGGATCGCCTTCTGCCGCAGGCTGGTTCCCCGCACGCCAAGAACGGCGCTGACAAAAAAATGGCCGAGCAGGCCGGCGAGAACGCCGAGAGGAAGGGCCACGAGCATCCAGACCGCGGTCTGGTAGTGAAGCGAAAGATGGATCGAAAGGACCGGATCCTCGCCAAGGATGGAACGGGAAACGGCCGCGGCGATGACCACGGCGACGACGATGCCCCCCAGCGCCTTCATCGAGAAATTGTCGAGAAGTTCCTCGAAGACGAACGTGATGGCCGAAAGCGGGGCATTGAAGGCAGCGCCGATACCGGCCGCCATCCCGACGGGGATCATCGCCCGAATGCGCTCCGGATCACGAAAGATCCAGCGCCCGAGGCGGGAGGCGATGGCGGAGGTGGCATGCACCGTCGGCCCTTCGCGGCCGAGCGCGTTGCCGAAGCCGACGTAAACGGTGCCGAGCACGAGCCGCCAGAAGCCGGTCACGAGCGAGATGCGACCGCCGTGGTTGTAATAGGCTTCTTTCGTCTGGGGAATACCGCTCCCTACGGCCTCCGGGGCCGTGGTGCGGATAATGAGGCCGCAGACGAGGCCCGCGACCGTGGGGGCCCCCAGCATGATGAGCACGAACTCGCCTCCCCTCTCCCGCGAGGAAGCGGTCGTCCACAACCATTCGAATAGCCGATGAATGGAAAGGTGGAAAAGCACCGCTGTCAGGCCGCAGAGAAGGCCGCAGATGACACAGGCCACCATAAAGCGCTGCCCGTCGTCAAAACGGGCACGCATCCAATCCGGAAGATTGCTGGGAAAGCGAGGCATGGGAAACCTACCATGCCAAGGATGATGGCTTCGTCGAGTCCGGGCTTTTTTCGGTTCCTTCCCCGGATTTTTTCCCGCACGCCGCAAGATCCCGAATGTGCCGACGTATCCCTCATGTGCCAATCCTCTTCCATTTGGATTTACAGAAATTCAGTTTGGGTTAAGCATCGTCCCCGTCATTCCCTCCACTCTCCCCACTCCAATCCATCAGCCCACCATGCACACGCCGTATCCAAGTCCGCCCTCCCGTATGAAACGTCTTTTCTTCTGGCTCTCCGGAGCCAGTACCGAGGGCCTCGAGCAATGCCCGACCTGGGAGCAACGGAAATACGTCGCCTTCGGAGCCACCGTGCTCGTGCCGGCCATCTTCGCCTTCATCGCCTGCGCCTACGCGCTTTCAACGATATCGTCGGACATGCGGGTCATCCTTCCGGTCGCCTTCGTCTGGGCCTTCATTATCCTAACCATCGACCGGGCCCTCCTCGCGACCTACCGCTCGTTCCAGCCCTTTCACCGGAAGATCGGTCAGTTCCTGTTGCGCTTCGTGGTGGCCATGCTCATGGGTCTGACCATCTCCCACCCGCTGACCCTCCTTCTCTTCAAGGACACGATTGCCTCGGTCATCGAGGGTGAACGCGAGGTCGAGATCGAAGAGGTGCGCGCCGTTGCCATCACGAACAAGAAGAACGTCGAGGACAAGATCGTGACCCTGCAGGAAGAGGTCACCAAACAGCGCGAGGCCTGGGACGAGACCTACAAGGCGTCGTTCCTTGTCGAGACGGACACGACCGCACCGAAGGATCCCACGGCGGAACTGAACCTCGAGCAAAAGGCCGCACTGCAGGAAGCCCTCGACTCCGGAACCGCGCCACACCGGT
>JAHEDC010000672.1 GCA_024641425.1 Verrucomicrobiales bacterium
GCGCCGTTCTGTCCCAGAAAGCCGACGATCTCTCCCTTCTCCACCTCGAACGAGATGCGGTCGACGGCCGTACGGCCGACATAGCGTTTGGTGAGGTCTTTGACGCGGATCATGCTGCGGGGAATGACGGAAAAAGGGATGTTTCCCGGGGGGCGGCAGTGTAACGCATTCTCCCCATGGTGGGAAATATTGTTGGAGTTTTTTTGCGTTTCAGGAATCCGGGCTAGTATGAACGACGTGCCCCGATGGGCCGCGACCACCCCATGGAATCATGAATACCTCCGTTTCCGCCAGGCTGAACGCCGACCTCCTCGACGAGAAATACGCGCTTTGGAAGGGTGATCCGGGCTCGGTCGAAGCCTTGTGGGCCGCGTTTTTCGAGGGGTTCGAGCTCGGTTCGGCGAGACTTGAGGAAAAACAGCGGAGCCAGAACGGAGGGCATCAGACGAGCGCGACCGACCACCGGGAGGCGGGCCTCCGTGTCACGCAGGTGGATCCCTCGTTTCGCGCAAGGTTGGTCAGCCTCGTTTACACGTATCGCGCGCTCGGCCATACCGAGGCTTGGATCGATCCGCTCAGCCTGGCTCCCCCCGTCAATCCCGCGCTTTCCCACGAGGAATTCGGCTACTCGCGCGCCGATCTCCAGGAGGAGGTGGCCACCCAATTCTACCGGGGCGGCGAACCGATGCGACTGTGCGAGCTGATCGGCGAATTGCACGAGGCCTATTGCGGCTATGTCGGCTACGAGTTCATGCACATCAACCAGAAGGAAGTGCGGAACTGGATCCGGGAGAGGATCGAGGATCGTCCACCGGTATGGGAAATGCCGGACGCGGAGAAGGCGCGGGCCCTGCGCTGGCTCACGGAGTCCGAGATGTTCGAGAAGTTCCTGCACCAGAAATACGTCGCGCAGAAGCGCTTCGGTCTGGAAGGGGGGGAATCGGTGATGGTGGCCCTGAACACGATCCTCGAGGCGGCTCCGGAGAACGGGGTGAAGGAAATCGTCATGGGGATGGCCCACCGGGGGCGCTTGAACGTCCTCGCGAATTTCCTCCGCAAGCCGCTCAAGGTCATCTTTCACGAATTCTCGGAGAACTACGTCCCCGATCTTGTTGGAGGGGACGGGGATGTGAAGTACCACCTCGGCTTCGATACGAAGCGGAAGACCGAGGACGGCCACGAGATCGGTATCTTCCTCGCCGCGAACCCGAGCCATCTGGAGGCCGTGAATCCGGTCGTCGAGGGCATGGCGCGCGCGCGTCAGCGACTCATCGGCGACACCGCGAACCGCAACGGCGTCCTCCCCCTCCTCATCCACGGCGACGCGGCGTTCGCCGGTCAGGGCCCGGTCGCCGAAGTCCTGAATTTCTCCCAGCTTCCCGGCTACCGCACCGGCGGCACCATCCACGTCATCATCAACAACCAGATCGGCTTCACCACCTCGCCCGCCGACGCGCGTTCCTCGGTTTATTGCACCGACATCGCCAAGATGATCGAAGCTCCGGTTTTCCACGTGAATGGCGACAGCCCGCTCGATGTCCTCCAGGCCGCCTTGCTGGCGCTGGAGTTCCGCCAGAAGTTCCGCCGCGATGTCATCCTCGACATCGTCTGCTACCGCCGGCACGGGCACAACGAGGCCGACGAGCCCGCCTTCACCCAGCCCGGCATGTACCGGACGATTGCCCACAAGCGCTCGACGGCGACCCTTTTCCGCGAACGCCTGATCGAGGAAGGTGATATCGCCGCCGAAGATGCGGCGGCGATGGAAAAGGAGATCGAAGAGGTGCTCGACGCCGATTACCGGGAAGTGCGCGAGATGGAGAGCCGGGGCGAGGGGGAGTTCCACGATGCCGAGCCGCGCGCCCCGCAGCCCGAGTTCAACTTCGATCACGTGGACACCGGCATCACGTCCAAGCGGCTGCGGCTTCTCGGCAAGAAGCTCGTGAAGGTGCCGGAGGGCTTCAAGCTGAACGAGAAGATCCGCCGCATGTTCCTCGCGAAGCGCGAAAAGGCGACCCTCGAAGGCGGCCCGTACGACTGGGCGCACGCCGAGGCGCTCTCCTTCGCGTCGCTCCTTTATGGAAAGCACGCCGTCCGCCTCTCCGGGCAGGATTGCCGCCGCGGCACCTTCAGCCAGCGGCACGCCGTCCTCTACGATACGGAGACGCGCGAGCGCTACATTCCGCTGGAGAACCTCTCCGAAAAACAGGCCCGCTTCTGCTCCTACAACAGTCTGCTTTCGGAGACGGGTGTCCTCGGCTTTGACTACGGCTATTCGCTGATGACGCCCGATATGCTCATCCTATGGGAGGCACAGTTCGGCGATTTCGCCAATGGCGCGCAGGTCATCATCGACCAGTTCATTTCCTCGGCCGAGTCGAAATGGCAAGTGGCCAGCAATCTCGTCATGCTCCTTCCCCACGGCTACGAGGGCCAGGGCCCCGAGCACTCCAGCGCCCGCGTCGAGCGCTTCCTCCAGCTCTGTGCGGACAGCAACATCCAGGTCTGCAACCTTACGAAACCGGCCCAGTATTTCCATGTGCTGCGCCGTCAGGTCATGCGGAAATTCCGCAAACCGCTCATCCTCATGACGCCCAAGAGTCTGCTCCGCCATGAAGAGGCCGTCTCGTATGAGACGGATTTCCTTTCCGGCACGGGATTCCGGGAATTCCTCGACGATGATCAACTCGTCGACCGCCCCGAGCGCGTGACCCGGCTCATTTTCTGCTCCGGCAAGGTCTACTACGATCTCCTCAAGTATCGAAA
>JAHEDC010000210.1 GCA_024641425.1 Verrucomicrobiales bacterium
AACGTGACCGAGAATCCGTCTTGCGACAGCGGGTCGATTGAGAGGGTGGACACGGGGCCCCGATTCGTGTCCGTCTCGGTGCCCGTCACCTGGGAGACGAGGAGGGAACCGGACTCGCTCAGGTCATGCGTTCCGGCGCGGGTATTCGCCTGGGAAATCCATCCGCTCACTGCCCCGTCGTCGAAGTGATCGTCGATGATGATGCGGCCGCCAACGCCCGGGGCCGGAGGATTGCCGAAAGCCACGGAAACAGCATTCGAGGCGCGGTTCGGCTTGCCCCCGGAATCCATCGCGGAGCCTGCGGGCAAGGTGACCGTGACAAGGCCGGACTCGGAGGGCGTGACGGTGAGTGCGAACGTGGCACCGGCTCCGGAAAGGCCCGCCACCGAACCATTGACGATCAGGAAATCCTCCGGGTCGAGGCCTGTGACGCTGCGGCTGAAAGCGATGTCCACCGTGAAATTCCCCTGCGTCGTCCGTGCCGAGGTCGAGAGAGTGACGGTCAGTTCATCCGGGGGCGGGACATATTCCGTGTCGCCCGCGACAGCTTCGAGCCAGGCGTCCAGTTCATTCCTCATCCGGGCGGAGATCTCCGGATTTGCGGAGACGATATTACTTTGTTCCGAGGGGTCGCCGAGGAGATCGTAGAGTCGAAAAGTCGCTCCGTTGTCGCTGGAGACAAGCTTGTAGCGTTCGTTCACCCAGGAACTTTGGCTGTCGAAACGGAACCCGATCGGACTGGTTCGTTCGGTGGTGGTGTTTTCGATCACGCCGCGCAGGGATATCCCGTCGAGCGGTTTCTGGCCCGGGACGGTGATCTCCAGATAGTCGAGAATGGTCGGATAGTAGTCGCTGGTCACGGCGGGAAAATCGGTGCTTCTTCCGGCGGCGATCTTCTCTGGCCAGACGAGGAAGCCCGGCACGCGCACACCGCCTTCGTGGAGACTGCGCTTGCGATCCCGGAAGGGCCCCGACGAGCCCACTCCGTCCTCGGGCCCGTTGTCGGAGCAGAACCAGAACATCGTGTTGCCCGCGACCCCGAGTGTTGCCAGCTTTGCGCGCAGCCGGGCGATCTCGCTGTCCATGCCGACGATGGCATCGGTGTAGGTGTCGTTGGAGTCGACTCCCGAAACGCCATCCGGATCGGTCAGCGGTTTGTGCGGGGTGTGGAACCAGATCACGGTGAAGAACGGATCGCCCGCCGCCACGGCGTTTTCGACGAAGGGAAGGACCCGATCCATGATGACGCGGGAATCGTCTCCGCTGAGGTTGTCGGTGACGTCGACGGCCGTGCCTTCCAGTGCGGTCGGCCAGTCCGCGGGATTGGCGGGCGGCGTCCAGTAGCGCGTGCCGTAAAAATTGGGATCCGCGAAACTGAGGGGCTCCGGAAGTCCGTTCTGCGTGCGACGCATCGGGTGAAAGGTGGGCACCTTGGCCTCGGTCGCAAAGCAGAAATCGTAACCGTGGCGCCAGGGAGGCGAGTAGTCGCCAGTGTTGCCCGGCGCCCCGCGATTCGAATCGGTGCGGAGGGTCGTCAGGGTGCCGAGATGCCATTTGCCGAAATGCCCGGTGGTGTAGCCGGCGTTCCTCAGCACCTCGGAGAGGGGTGTTTCCTCTGCTCCGAGGCTCCCTGCATTCGCGGTGGGAACGCCGACACGGTAGGGATTCCGCCCGGTCAGGCAACTCGCGCGGGTGGGGGAGCAGACGGCGCTGGCGGCATAGAAACGGTCGAAGCGCAGGCCGCTTGCGGCCATGGCATCCAGGGTTGGTGTCTGGATCCATCCGTTGTTGTAGGACGGATCTCCCCAGCCGAGATCGTCGGCCATCATAAGGATGATGTTCGGTCGTTCCTCAGCGTTGGCGGTCGGGAAAGGCGATCCGAGAACCAGGAGGGCCAGGCACGCGCTGGCTTTCATTCGGTGACCGAGACGCGGACCGTGATGCGGGAAGTTTGCTCCGCGTCGAATCCTCCCTTGTCGATGGCGGTCGACAGCTCCCCGCCGGTGCCAATCAGTTCGGAATAGACATCCCAGGACGAAAGATCGGTCGAGAGCTGGACACGGTAGGTTTTGTTCGAGACACTCGGCCAGCGGATCGTCAGTTCGTCAGGCTGGTTGTCGATCATGATGATGCGGAAGAAATCGTCGGCGTCGCGGGGGTCGGTGCCGGCGATCCTTTCGTCGAGGTTCGAGTTGCCGTCTCCATCGAGATCGGTGAGCGCGTCCCGGGGCGACTCCGGATTCAGTCCGTGGGTCAGCTCGTACGCGTTGGAGAGGGTATCGCCGTCGTTGTCCGGAGAGCGGGGAAAGCGCTCGACGGTGGTGGCGGAACGATACTGGTCGAGTTCACCAAGGAGATCGAGACCGACGAGGGCGGTCACACTGTTGCGGATATCACCGCTGCTCGTTTCGCCCGAAATGAGATTCGCGTCCTCGCCAAGATCGACGTCAAGATGGAAGAGCTGCTTCGGGATGCCGCGATTCGTTCCGGCGGCATTGGGAATCGGCTGATTGTTCGAATCCCAGGAGTTCGCGTCACCGCCACCCGAGGAGTCGATGAACTTCCAGCCGTCGAGGGTTTTCAATCCCAGATCCCCGCGATTGGAGGCGACGATGATCGAAGGACGGCGGGGTTCGGGCTTCCGTTGTCCACGGAGGAGATTGAGGAAGGACTCGCCGTCCGGCGCCGTGTCGTCGGGAAGTTCGACCCGGAGAGAGGCTGCGATGGTGGCGAAGATATCGCCCTGCCAGACAAGATCGTCCAGCACGAGACCCGGCGCCGCCTGCCCGGGCCAGCGGACGACGAAAGGGACGCGCGTCCCGCCGTCCCACACGTCGCGTTTGTTGCCGCGCAAGGGGCCGTTCGCGTCCTTCCCGTTCGCGATGGTCTGCGACATGGCCGTGTTCTCCGGGCCGTTGTCACTGGTAAAAACGACCATCGTATTGCCCCCGAATCCGTTGTCATCAATGGCGGCGAGAACGCGTCCGATGCGGGAATCCACTTCCTTGAGATAGTCCGCATAGTCGAATCCCCCGGATCCGACGAAAGGAGGCGTGATCGCCCAGGGCAAGTGGGGGGAGTAGAGAGCCACGTAGGCGAAGAACGGATCGGGATCGCCGGAGATCGCGCGCGCCGCGAAGTAATCTTCAACCTGTGCAATCATCTGGGGGTCGGCTCCCACCTGGGTGTAGGACGGGTCGCCGAGGCTGGCGCGGGAATCCTTGGAACCCACGACGGTCGAGTTCAGTTCCGCCGTGGTGAACCAACGGAAGGGATCGGCATTGGTGGCGTCGCGGTAAGCCCCCGCTCCGCCATTGAGGCTGGCATCCCAGAACTGGACCCGGTCGTCGTGCAGGTAAACATATGGACCGACATTGATCGTTGTGGCGAGTCCCCGGAAAAGATCGAATCCCTGAGCCACCGCGTGGTGTTCGACGGGACGGGCCCAGTCGACGGTGGTCGGATCGGTCGGATTGTCGGTGATGCGTGCGCCCCCGCGGGTGTAGAAGGCCCCGCCCAGATGCCATTTTCCGAAGGCGGCCGTGTCGTAGGCCTGGCTCTTGAGGAACTCCGCCAGAGTCGTGTCGGAAGGACGGGGCACCTCGCCGCCGCCCGCCTGACCGCCGTAGTGCAGGGTGATGCCGTCGAATTCGCGCCAGTTGTATTTGCCGGTCAGCAAGGCGTAACGGCTCGGAGTGCAGACGCCGTTGCTCGAATGCGCCTGCGTGAACATCACCCCCTGCGCGGCCAACGCGTCCATGTGAGGCGTCACGGTCGGACTCGAGGTGCCGAAAAGGTTGCCATAGGCCGACATGTCCCCGAATCCCATGTCGTCGGCGTAAATGACAACGAGGTTCGGTTTCGACGGCTGCGGGGCGAACGTGGGAAGGGAATCGGCGTCGTCCGGAGCGCTGCCGAAGGCGGACTCGGCCGCGTCGCTGTAGCTGTCGCCATCGCTATCGACAAAAGGAAAGCGGGGGCCCGAATTCGGCGGCGGGGCGTTGGGATCCGTGCCGTTGGCGATCTCGAAACCGTCGTTCCCACCTTCGTTGTCGGAATCGGGATCGTTCGGATTTGTCGGATCCCCGGGAGGTGCCCCGAGGACGCCGGCGCGCCAAGGGTTCAGGCTTCCGTGCACTTCATCACCGTCGCCGAGGCCGTCTCCGTCACTGTCCGTGGTCCCGGAGAGCGTCTGTCCGAAGCCAGTTGCCACGTTCGCGTTGTTCTGGCCGCGGTATTCCTGGATATTCGTCAGGCCATCCGAGTCACGGTCGACATCCGCGTCATTGACCAGGATGTCCGAACCGTTCGCCGTTTCGTAGGCATCGGGCATGCCATCGTTGTCGGTATCCATGGCGGCAGGGGAGGTAACCAGCGTGACGCGCTCGTAGTCGACGGCCGTAATAGGGACCGGCGCGCCGGAACTCTGGAGCGTCGTCGTGACGAAAAGACGGACGGCGATGTCCGCGTAAGACACGGTGCCCAGGTTCCCGCTGCCGAGGAAGTCCTCGCTGAGACCGCTCGATGAGGCCGTCCAGGTATCGTTCGCGTTGAGGGTAAGGGAAAGGGTGAATCCGTCGTTCAGGGATGCCTCCGTGGGCACGGCCGCTCCGAGTCCGATGGAAGTTCCCTGGTCCGCCGGGGTCGCCGAGACAAGGGCGGGAACGCGTCCGCTGCTCACCTTCGTATTGAAAATGACGATGCCGATCGCGCTCGGGTCGTTGTTCCACAGTGTCGTTCCCGTATCGTTCAATCCCTGGAGGCTCTGCACTCCGAAGAACCAGCCGTTGGCGGTGATCCGGCTCGAATTCGCCACGCTCCCCGCCGCTACCGTCCAGGTGAGGGTGAACCCCCCTTCGCCGGATAAATCCAAAGGGGCGATGGTGGAAAACCCTACCGTCGGCGTGCTCGCCTGGAGTTCATTGAACGAGATCAGGCCCGTGAGGGGATTGCTCGTGTCATTGTCCTCCAGGGCATTCGAGACGAGACCGAAGGCGGGCCCGATGTCGTTTCCTCCATCCCCGTCGAAGCTCACGTCGAGCAGAGTCGACTGCGCGTGGAGCGAGCCGCACAGTCCTGCCAATACCGCCAGCACCGAGGGCCGCGGACTCATGGCTTGCGGTGTCGGCGCAGAGCCAGCCCCCCGAGGCAGGCGACCACCAGAATGGCGGGGGTGGGTTCGGGGATCGTGGTCACGGTGATGCGATCAAAGGCGATGGAATGGGTCGGGAGACCGGCGGCCGCGCCCGGGCCCTGGCTTCCACCCGTCGCGAACCAACTGGTGTCACCGGCGAAGAGGGCCGCGAAGCTTGTTCCGGCCGCGGTCCACGTTCCGGAATCCGAAAAGGTGGCGGGGGTTCCGGCGGCATTGCTCAGTCCCGTAATGAGATAGGACCAACCGCTGAGATTCGCGTCGATGGTGGCCGAGAAGCCATCCTGGAACGAGGCCAATTCCACATCGCCTTGGGCGTCGCTGTTGCCGAAGACGAAATCGGAGGGATTGGTGCCATTGTTGTCACCGTAGATCAGGCCGAACCCTCCACCGCTCCCCGTGCGGGAATCCGTTCCGAAGAATGTCAGGCCGAAGTTGTCCAGGTTCCGGAAGAAATCGGTATTGGCCCCGACCGCCCCGATGAAGGTTCCGTTTGCGCCAGGAGCGGGCGGGCCTTGGCTCGCGACGAGGAACGACATCGTGAACCCACCGGCTTCCGCGCTCGGATTGAAGGAAGTCGTGCTGACGATTCCGCGGTAGGTGTCGGATTGGGTGGGAATCACCTCCGAGGTAATCACGGAACCGGATTCGGAAATATTATGAGCGGAAAACGTGCGGGTGTTCCCTTGTCCCATCCAGCCCGTTACCACCCCGTCATTGAAATCATCGTCGATCACGACCGACGTGGCGCCGACGGTAGCGGCGAGAGCAATCATGGTCGCGGCGGAGAGGCTAACGAGTGCTGGCATGGATCGCTTTTTCATCAGGAATATTGGTGGGAAGGGCTTGAGGTTAAGCGTTTATAGGAGAGGCTGGTTAGGGCGTCAAGGGTTTCTCGGATCACCGGCGGACGCGATAGTAGATCTGGCCCTTTCCGACCAGGGAGGGATAATTCGGGAGGAAATGATGCGTGAATGCCGTGACCCCGCCTGCGGTAGGCAGACTATCGACGATCTCGATCCAGACGGACAGGTCTTCGGAGTAGTCGACGCTATAGGTCTGTCCTGGGGAGGATGACCAACGGATGACGACGGTCGGGTCCGCCGATTCCAGATCGGTTTCGATGGTGAGGATCTCGAAAGCGGCGGGTTCGCCACCGACAAGCGAAATCCGGTCATAGGTGGCGATATGGGTGGGAAGTCCGGCCGCGGCTCCCGGCCCCTGGTTGCTCGCCATGACGAACCAACTGTCGTCGCCGCCGAACAGCGCGGCGAAATTCGTTCCCGCATCCGCCCAGAGTCCTGAACCGGCGAAAGTCGTTTCCGATCCATCGGCTGATTTGAGCCCTTCGATCAGGTAGGACCAGCCGTTCGCGTCCGCGGTGAGGTTCGCGGTGAATCCGTCCTGGAACGAGGCAAGTTCCACATCGCCCTGGGCGTCGCTGTTGCCAAGGATGAAATCAGCGGGGGAGGTGCCATTTTTGTCGCCGTAAACGATGCTGAAACCGTTTCCGCTCCCCGTCCGGGTATCCGTTCCGAAGAAAACGAGTCCGAAGTTCGGAAGGTTGCGGAAGAAGTCCTGATTATCCGAAACGATGCCAATGAAGAAGCCGTTTGCCGCCGGGGCGGGTGGTCCTTCGCTGGTCACGGTGAAGGTCATCGAGAATCCTCCCGGAACGGATGCGGGGCTGAAGGACGTGGTGCTGACAATGCCGCGATTGGTGTCCGGCTGGGTTGGAACGACTTCGGACGTGAGTATCGTTCCAGCCTCCGTGATGTTATGCGCCGAGAAGGTACGCGTGTTGCCCTGGCCGATCCAGCCGGTCACGGTGCCGTCATCGAAATCGTCGTCGATGATGGTCTGTCCCCTAAGCGAGGACGAGACCAAGAGGAAGGCTCCCGGGAGGAGAACTTTGAAAAGTGGCGTGGCCATGGTTGTCGACATCGGGTTCGCCTCGGACGCGGCGTTTGCGGAGAAAGAAGGATTTTTGGGAATACTCGGAGTGGGGCCCATTGTTGTTGAGGCGGAAAGTAAAGCAATGACAAATTGGGGAACCTTCCGCGGGCGGGAGCGCGAATTCTCTCCGGAATCCGACCCACCCCGGTGGGTCGGTAGCCATTCGGTTGGTGGCCTTGTTACATGTCGGATCTCAGCGAACTCAAGCGCGGGGGCCCTTGAATTCGAGTGCGAAGTGGTGGCTGGTGATGTCCATGCGGTGGCGGAGGTAGAAGCGGTGGGCGGCGAAGCGCTGGACTCCGGAATCGAGGTGGAGGGCGTCGCAGTTTTCCGCGCGCGCGCGGGCGACGAGCCAATCGAAGAGAGCGCTGCCATGGCCGGCGGAGCGGGTGGCGGCATCGGTGACGAGGTCGTCCACATAAAGGAAGCGGCCCCAGGCGAGGTTTTCGAGGATTCGGAAGCCGGCGGCGGCGACGGTGGAGCCGGCATCTTCCGCGAAGGCGAGACCGTAGCCTTGGGTCTCCTGTTGACGGCGGACGCGGGTCAGGAACTCGGATTCCGCGAGATGGGGACGGAGCTGCGCCAGAACGGGAAAGCAGCGGGTGATCTCGGCGTCGGTGGTGGCGAGGAAGATGGCAGGCATGGAGGATTATGCGTTGTTCGGGACAAGATGTCCCGTTAGAATCCGCCCATGAAATCGAAGATCTGGATCGTGATCGGCTACCTCCTGTTTGCGGGATTCTTTATCGGCATCGGAGTGGTGGGACGGCAACAGTATGAGAAAATCAAGGAGAAGGTGGAGGGACGGAATCGGCATCAGGTCAAGGTCGAGAATCTGCCCGATGAGATTCTGGCGAAGATAGAACTCAATTCTCGAGCGCCGGGTTCGAGATCGGGATTCGAACAGGTGGAGGGTGTGGTCTACAATGGAACAGCCTATCGTGTTTCGACGATCATTGTCACGGCTCGGGTGAGCGATGCGGATGGAAAGACGATCTCGGAGCGACTCCTGCGCCTCTCGAGCGGTGTCGAGAGTCTCTCTACCATGGATTACCGGTTGCGGGTTCCCGGATTCACGGAGGGGATGACGTGTACGCTGAAAGTCGCGTCCGCGCAGGGCTCCCTCGATCCAACGGGTTCGAACTGACGCAATCGGCGGATGCCCGGGCGCTTCAGGTGCGGCGATTCGCTACTTTCCGGTCACGAACGACCCGGCTCACGGGGACCGAGGAGTTGATTTCGATTTCAGGACTGACGGCGCCGAGGTCTCCCATGCCTCCGTTTGTGCGCCAACATTTGGGGTGAGGTTCACCATCCTCAATCACTCGTCCTCGGAGTTTGGGGCGGATACGCCTTTGGTCTGACCGGGGGCTTTGGCAGTACCTGCTGCTTCAAATGTCTGTCGGCGATACCCAACGAGGTACCGTTCCGTATCTTTGGGTGCCTTGAACTCTTTCGGGAACTCCTTGCCGGACAGATCGTAACAAACCCGCATTGCATCCGCACCCTTGATCTCGTAAATCGCGAGAATAGTCTTGCCCTTATTGGGGCCGGATTCACTCTTGATCGTCATTCGCTTCGGGGTGACTGTCTCGTCGAGAGTAAACGTGCCCGTGTCGGAATGATCTTCGCCTTTGACGGTGACTTCGTATTTGCCCTTTTCGATCTTGAGCGTAATGGCCTCGAGAGCAGGGGGCGGCAAGACGACGCCCCCAAGCACCGCGCCTTTCGGTTTCCAGATCCCATCGTATTGGAACGCGGCAGTATCATTTGGCTTCTGATCAGTCTGGGAGTCCCTACCATCGTCATCAGCGAGAACTTGAATGGACAAGAGACACAAGATCAGTGCGACGGAGCGATAATACGGCATGGCGTGTCCTTTGCGAAAATGGGCGTGGGCTATGTTGGCGAACGTAGCGGGGGTTCATCCGCGACCGGGGGTGAAGTGGACGCGCACTCTACCTTGATCGCGGTGCCCTCCCGCGTCAATCGGTCTGTGGTCGCGGATTGTCCCACCGGCTTGTGTGTGCCCCGCAGGGGCGCAGTCCTCATGGGGTTCAAGTCCGGTGTGTATGCACCATGAAAATAACCCAAATGAGAAGAACACCAGCCGAAGCCAACTGCGGAAGGACGACCGACCGTGGGAAGGAGCCGAGCAAAGCAGGCAACGCGAGGCGAAATCCGTGAGCCGATGAAGAGGAGCCATCTACCGCCGACCGAAGGGAGACAGCCGGGCAATTTAATCCTCTGAAAACTCCGGCAACGCCGACACGGCGGGGCGAGCTGGCACAACGCAGCGCCTGCCCGGCGCGGCAACGCATCCGTAAAGCAAAGCCGCACCGCAGAGCCCAAAGGGATCAACAGTGGGGCAGGCCGCACACAAGGCGCCGCAACCCGATGAAACTGGGAATCGGGAGGGAGGAAGTCAGGATGGCGAGTCGAAGCAGGAAAGGCCACTGGCGGATGATCCACCATTGATTCAAGCCGCCCGCTTGCGGCTCTCACCCTTCGGGCTCCGCTTCGCTGCGTCGGAAAAGCCTCGGCCACCGGCTTCTCTGCCTCGTGCAACGCGCGATGGACAACAAGTGGCTCGAAGGCGAAGGGGTGCCCAGTCTGGAAAAGCTCTGGGTATCCATCCGTTACCCGAACGGGCCGAAAGGCAAGGGAGGGTGACAGGTGGCGAGTTGGAACCGCCGTGCTACGGATCCGTATGGCCGGTGGGGTGGGGGGCGGGAGTTAAAACCTCCCGCCTACCCGATTCTACGATTCATTTGGTTCATCTTCACGCGATCTCTACGGGAACAAAGTCGATCCATCGATATTTGCCGTCGAGAATCGCCTTCCTGAATCTTTGCGAGACGACGTAGTGGTGTCGATAGTGCTTCTTCATTCCACCGATAAGCTCGCGTGTCTTGGCGAAGTCAAACTCTCCAACTTTCTCGATCTCTGCGCGGTTGTATCTCAGAATCGGCTGGACTCGCCCTGCATCATCCCACATCCGACCCGATTCTTCAGTCGTTGGATCGACTATTTCGCCTCGATGGTTTTGAACGGGTAGGAGGCAATGCGGCAGGGCGATTGAACTCGTCATCATCCAAAGCGGC
>JAHEDC010000673.1 GCA_024641425.1 Verrucomicrobiales bacterium
TGGTGTTTTCATAAGGCAGCCAGTGTATCAGGGCGCTCAAGCGCCCCCTGCTGCCTTCTCATCTAATCTTGTTTCCCAGATTGACCTCATGGCCACCCTCGCCGCAGCCCTGGAATACGATCTCCCCGACAAGAACGCGGCCGAAGACTCCCACAACCTGCTTCCCCTCCTCGAGGGTACGGCGACGGAAGCCATCCGCACCACCCACGTTCATAACACCAACCCCAATGACTATGCCATCCGACACGAGGAATGGCTCCTCGTCGCGGCTCCGGACGGATATGTTTCCAACCGCGACGAAGCGTGGGAGAAAAAGCACGGGTATCCCGCCGACGACAAGGCACCCGTCGAGCTCTACAACCTGAAATCAGACCCCGGCCAACGCCAGAACATTGCGGATCAATATCCCGAAAAAGCCGCCGCCTTGAAGTTGCTTCTTGGCAAGATGCGAACCGAGGCATCAACCGCGCCGCGGCTAAGGAACAAGAAGTGAATCCTCGGGTTTGTCGGCGACAGCGAGGATCCCGGCCAAACCGGGAATCGGCGCGCAACCTAATCCACTTCGCAGGGTTACCTCGCCGGACTGGAAAGGGCGCGCGATCCCGCCGACCCGACCTCCGTGAAATAAACAGATCCACATCCCAATGAAAACAAAACTGACAGTCACCATCGCCTCACTTCTCACCGCCGCTACGGCGGGCTTCGCCCAGGACGCCCCGAAACCCGACGGCCCCCGCCCGGGCGGCCCCGCAGGCGAGCGCCCTCGCTTCGTTCCGCCAATTATGGTCGCTCTCGACACCAATAAGGACGGAGAACTCTCGGCCGATGAGATCGCCAAGGCGACAGAGACACTTCTGACCCTCGACAAGAACAAGGACGGGAAGATTTCCGCCGAAGAGCTGCGCCCGGAAGGCGGACGTTTCGGTGGCCAGCGCCCGGAAGGTGGCCAGCGCCCCGAAGGCGCTCCGCGCCGCCAGCGTCCAGACGGCGCGACCGGAGGAGAGAAACCCGCCGCTGAAAAGCCGGCCGCCGAGTAAGCCCCGCGAATCCCGGTGGGGGCAAACAGGCCTCCCTGCGACACGCGGCCCGGAGATCCTCTCCGGGCCGCGTTTTGCTTTCGCGGAAGGAACACCGATCCCAACCCCCTCTTGCAGGAGGATCCGAGGGCCCCTCACAGTTCATTCACTCTTCGGGCAAGGGCTTGCCCTTGGTTTCGGGAGCGAAGGGAAGCACGAGCAAGCCGACGATGAAGATCGCGCACATCGAAAGGCCCGCGTAACGCAGCGGCTCCTCCGCTTCGTGGAACACTTTGCCGCTGAGCAAGCCGATCGTCCACGGTCCGGACGCGGCGATGAAACGGCCCACGTTATAACAGAACGATGAACCCGTGCTCCGCAGGTGGGTCGGGAAAAGCTCGGGGAAGTAGATCGCGTAGCCACCGAAAATACCGAGCATGAAGAATCCCATCACCGGAACCAGCACGTAGATGTGCCACGGTTCGCGGAGGAACCAGAAGACAACCGCAGTCGAGAGCATCGCGCCGACGAACCCAACCGCGAAAGCGAGCCGCCGGGTCGTTCTCTGCGTGAATTTGGTGAAGGCCATGATCCCGAGGAAGGCCCCGACATTCAGCATCAGCGATGTCTTCCCTTTCCATTGACCGACCGCACCCCGTAGGTCGTCGCCCACCAGTCCATCGGCAGCCAACCGCTTCTCCATCACCGAACCCACGAGGTCAAAGCTGTAGAAAACGATTCCCCAAAGCCCGATCACACCCGCACAGGCGAGCAACATTCCGACAAGGGCATTCCGCCGCCACCGGGGATCCCCGAAGAGCGCGCCGTAGGATCCTTCCCGCACCGGTTTACCCGCCGCTTTGGCCGCTTTCATCGCCTTCCACTTGTCCGGCTCCTTCAAGCGCATTCGGATAATGAGCGCGAGAATCGCCGGCGCCGCTCCGATGAGGAACATGATCCGCCACTTGTCCCACTCACCCGGCATGTTCCCGCTTCGCTCCCAGGAACTCAACCCCATCTCAACCAGGGCCGCGCTCACATTGCCGACCGCCGAAAGCGCCTGCAACAGTCCCAAGGCATGCGGACGGGCCCGTTCCGGCATCACTTCCGCGACCAGCGCCACCCCGACCGCGAACTCACCGCCCACACCCAGACCCGTCAGAAAGCGAAAAGCCGCGAAATCCCAGAATCCTTTCGAAAGCGCACTCAGACCCGTGAAAAGCGAATAAAGCAGAATGGTGAGCATCATCGTCTTCGCCCGCCCGATACGGTCCCCAAGCACCCCGAAGATCAATCCTCCGGTCGCCCAGCCCAGAACGAAAATCGCCGTCGCGTATCCGGAGTACTCGACCGGATCCTTGCCCGCGGGCAATAGATCGCGCATCGCTGGAATGCGGGCGAGCAGGAACAATTGCTGGTCGAGACAATCGAAGAGCCAGCCAAGGCTGGCCACGATCAACACAAACCAATGATAACGATTGAGCTCCTTCCACCAGGAAGATTGCACGGATTTGAGGGGAGTATGAGGTGCGGACATAGCGGCGGCGCGGAGTATGCGGCACGCCGCTTTCCTTTGGCAACCGAATTCCATTCCTATTCCTCGGCGAGCGCCGCCCGCTTTCCCCTCTCCCATTCCAGTTCCCATTCCACCATCGCCCGCAGGATCGGACGCAAGAATTCGCCTTTCGGCGTCAACCGATAGGCCAGGTGCTTCGCCCCCTCGGTCGGCGCGAAACGC
>JAHEDC010000674.1 GCA_024641425.1 Verrucomicrobiales bacterium
TGGACCTTCCTCATCTGGGGCATGATCCACGGCCTCTGGCTGGCCGCCCACCGCTACCTCTCGACAAGAAATGCAGACGCCCCCACCTCCGACCCGCTTCCACTCCGCGCGATCAAAGTGCTTGTCACCTTCCACCTTGTCTGCCTCGCATGGCTTTTCTTCAGGGCCGAGTCCCTGGGGCAGGCCATGGAAATGCTCGGAAATCTAGGTCGAAATTGGCACGTTACTCCTTTCGCCCAGTATGCGGTGGCGACGTTCGCCTTTTTCCTCGTACCACTCTTCACCTATGAGGCATGGGTCGAGCGCCAAACGAATCTTCTTGCCCTCACCGAGGTTCGCTGGCCCTTCAGGGCCGCCATTTATGTTTACGTTATCCTCATGCTGCTCTATTTTCCTGCCCCCGGCGTCAATGAGTTCATCTATTTCCAGTTTTAGGACCGAGCTGAAAGTCCTCGCCGCCATCGCAGGCGCGCTCCTCGCAGTGGAAGGGCTGATGCGCTTCGCCCAAACGAGCCTTTCCGTCGATGTCCGACATATCGTATCCGCTCCAAAGCTCGCTTCTGACATGGTTGCGCAAACGCCACCACGCGTTCTCGCCCTCGGCAATTCCCTTCTTCGCGAAGGGGTAAACGCCGGGCAACTGGAGGAGGAGGCCTCGCTCCTTGGACTCACCGATTCCTTCACCCTTTACCATCCCGACGGCACCAGTGTGCAGGAATGGGCCTTCGCCTTCCGGCGTTTCTTTGCCTCCGCGCAACAGGTTCCCGATTTTGTCCTCATCTTCACGGGCCGCACGCACCTGCAAGACACGGAACCTCGGCCCACACCACTCGGGGCCTTCTATTGCGCGACCGGGGACATCCCACGCTATTTATCCCGGAAGGGCACTGATCTCGAGGTTGCCGCTGAATTCCTGCTCGCGCGTGCCTCGGTCGCCTACGCGCAACGTTCGCGAATCCAACCCCGCCTCTTTACGGCGATCATTCCTCATTTCCAGGACATGCTTCGCGTGATGAATACCAGCCCTAAGCGGGGCCCGGCGAAAGGGAACCGAATCGTTAGCTACGACGATCTCGCGTTGCTCCTCGATTCCATCCATGCCGAGGGAGCCCGTGCCGCAATCATCACGGTTCCCGCTCCCGAGGCCTACGTTATCTCACCCGCGATTCTCGAAATAGCCGAGTCTCATGACGCGGCCGTCATCGATCTCGGGCAGGCCGATGGCCTGACGGATGCCAATTTTCCCGACGGATGGCACCTTGATACGAAAGGCGCTTCCATCTTTACCGAGCGTCTTGTCCATGCTCTCGTTGGAATTCCGGATTTCAAGGTCCGTCGCTGACTCCGTTTCGATTCCTTCCTGCAACGACTTCCGTCCACTGCCCCATGTCGATCAACTACCACGGCGCCGCCATGCTCCTTTCCGCCAGACGGCGAGGAATCAGGCTTGGGAACGTCCTCACCCTCGGGCGCCTTCATGTGTCCTTCACCTCCGAGGAAGCCGATCGACTCTCTTCCGATTTCGATTTTCCGCGCGCCAGACTTCCCAATGGTGAGGGAGGAGACCAGTATTGCGAATCCCTGCTTGAGGCGTTGGGGGCGGTGTCCGTCACCTCGCTGGATTTCTCCAATTACCAGGGCGGCGCACTTCGGCACGACCTCAATGAGCCCATACCGGAAGAATGGAAAAATCGCTATGACTTTGTGATTGACGGCGGCACCCTCGAGCACATCTTCAACGTTCCGGTCGCGATTCGCAACGCCATGGAAATGCTTGACCAGGGAGGGCACTATCTCGGCCTCAGCCCTTCGGATCATTGGCTCGGCCACGGATTCTACCAGTTCAGCCCCGAATGGTTCTACCGCGTCTTCTCCACCGAGAACGGGTTCACCGTCCTCGATCTCATTCTCGCCGAGGATTCCGCCCGGGGACGGATATTCGCCACCCAGGACCCCGCCGTCTCGGGACACCGGCTCGGCCTCCGCTCGTCCCGTCCGGTCGAGAGCATCTTCCTCGCCCGCCGCGATTCCATTGTTCCCCTCTTCGCCCGTGCTCCCCAGCAGAGTGATTATAGCGCCCGTTGGAATAGCCGCCCCCCCGACCGTTCGGATTCTCCCCTCCCCCCGTCCCTGGTAAAACGAATCGCAAAATCCATTCTTCCCCGTTGGATCATCCGGGAGATCCAGGAACGCGCGATTGCGCGAAAGCACGCGGCAGAGCTAAGCCTCGGAATTCGGGAGATTCGCTCCTACACCGACCTTGGTGGCAAGGGCACGCATCCGCCTCGCCCATGAGCCTCGCCCGCAAATTCCTCCAAGGCTCTGTTCTCAATCTATTCGAGCAGGGGCTGCGCTTCGCAGCCGTGTTCGTGATGACTCCCGTCATCGTTCGCGCTCTCGGTGACGATACCTATGGATTCTGGGTCCTCATCATGTCGCTTTTCGGACATTATGCCCTCCTCGATTTCGGCCTTTCCTTCTCTCTCTCCCATTTTTTCGCCCGCGCCATAGGAAAGAACAAAGCGGGAGAGACCGAGCAACTCGTCAATACATCGCTTTCACTTTTCTACCGCGCCGGGGCCATCGCAGCCGCCCTCACTCTCGTCGCGATTTTTCTCGTCCCATTCTTCATCGAGGATCCGGCCCGCCTCTCCCTCGCCCGATCGATCATCCTCATCTATGGCCTTTACGTCGCCATCGGCTTCCCGGTTCGCGTCTTTCGTTCCTACCTGAAAAGCCATCTCCGATA
>JAHEDC010000211.1 GCA_024641425.1 Verrucomicrobiales bacterium
CTCCGGCTCCTGCGTGAAGCTCGCGCCGTCGGGCGTGACCCGGTGGATGAACAGCTGGCTGCGGCCCCAGTCGCACATCATCGGCACCTTCGTGTATGGCGCGGGCCAGCCGGGCTCGTCGAAGAAAAGCGCGCCCGTGCCCGAGCCGCCGCCGAGATCGACGAGGGCGGGCAGGATCTCGTCGGTGAAATGCTTGAAGAGGACGGGGTAGCCGAATTCCGCCGACTGGATGTGATGGATGAAGCGGACGTTCCAGCCGCCGCCGTCGTTCGTGTTCCCCCGCGTGAAGATATTCATGAACGGGTCGATGGCCACGTCATAGATGTTCCGCAGGCCGTGGGTGTAGACCTCGAATTCCTTCCCGTCCGGCCGCACGCGCACGACACCGCCGCCGAGCTGCGTCAGTTTCGTCCCGTCCGTGCCCTCGGCGCCGACGAAGCCGAAATCGCCGACCGCGACGTAGATCCAGCCGTCGATGCCGAGCTGGATCCCGTTCGTTGTGTGGTCGGCCCCGCGATCCTGGTTATGCTTCGGCACG
Source organism: Verrucomicrobiales bacterium (assembly GCA_024641425.1). Taxonomy (GTDB): domain Bacteria; phylum Verrucomicrobiota; class Verrucomicrobiia; order Verrucomicrobiales; family DEV007; genus JAHEDC01. The sequence continues at coordinate 539 of JAHEDC010000211.1, forward strand.
CTGATGTCCGAGATGAGGCGCACCGGCGGGCCATCGGCGATCCCGTCTCCGTCCGCGTCCTCAAGCACGGAGAGGTGCATGCCTTCGAGGATGCCGGTCGATTTCGGAATGACGGTGTGGAGGACATAGACCTTCGAGCCCACGGCCACGAGCCCGCGCGGATCATCGACAGCGGCGAAGATCGTGTGCTGGTCGGCCTTGCCATCGTGGTCGGTATCGACGAGCCGGACGATGCGGCCCTTCTCCGGCCCCTTGCCGAGCGACCCGTTCAGATCGACGCCGACGTAGACTTCGCCGGTGGGCGCGACGGTCAGGCAGGCCGGGCAAGGCGTGAGGTCGGAACCGGAGAAACGGCTCGACTCAAGTTCGGAGGGAACCTGTGCGACGAGCGCGCCGGAGGAGAGGAGGGTGAGGGCAGAGCAGAATAGAAAGCGGAGGTGGTTCATGGGTCTTCAATTTGAAAGGCGATACGTGCTGCGGGCGACATTCGGCGATCATGAAAATGTCCGCAGCGGGTCGTGAATGTGCCACAAAAAAGCGGATTCTCACCCCCAAATCCGCTGCCGGGCAGGCACAGCAGGAGCAATTCCCTTGAAATAAATCCCCCTCCCGTCAGTCTCACTTGTGAAACCTTGCGTTCTGTTCGCGGCGGTTGCGGGCCGCGGCGGGGCGAGGAGGTAAGTCTAACCAACAAAATAAATCATTGATTACTATGAATCTAAAAACCAAATGGCTGTCGCTGGCCGCCGCCGGGGGAGCGCTTTTGCTCGCCGGAGCCGGACCCGCGACCGCCGCAGAATCCGTGGCCGAGCAGCTGAAAGGCAAGCTGGTCGAGCTAAAGGGCGACAAGATCGTCAAATCCGAGCGCAAGGGCGAACCCGAATTCTACGTCCTCTATCATTCCGCATCGTGGTGAGGCGCCTGCAAGGCCGTGACTGCACAGTTGGTGCAGCAATACAAGGACGCGGGTGCCGATCGCAAATTCGAGATCATTCTTGTCGGCTACGATGACGACGACAAGGCGCTCGAAGGCTATATGAAGAAGTCGAAGATGGCCTGGCCGGCGTTGAAGATCAGTGAGCGGGATTCCGTGGCGAAGCTGACGAAAGTCGGCGACACCGGCTTCATTCCGAATGCGGTCGCGATCACGCCCGAGGGCAAGCTGATCACCAACGAACTCAAGGAAGTCCAGTCCAAGATGGGCGGAGGGAAGAAGTAAGAGTAGATCCGGCTTCCCCGTCTCCGGGGGCGTTGGAGGGCGTCCCGCAAATCGACATTGCCCTTCGCGCCCCGAGTAACGCATTGCGGGTCGTCCCGTTCCCGATTAGGGCGCGGGGCGGCCCTTGCTTTTTGTAAGCATCGCCAAGGCAGCGATTGGGATTGCTCCCGGCATGGGGAATTCCTACAGTGATCCGCGAATCCCCCCCGAATAATATGCCATGAATACATTTTCCAGGAACTCGGCTCTGGTTTCCCTCTCGCTCGTCGCGCTTGCCCCGGCAGGGCGTGCCGTTCCCGTCGCGGTGCCCGACGCGTTTCAGGTGCGGGAGGATGGTATTCTCTCCGTTGGTATCGAGCGGGGCCTCCTTCTGAATGACACCGGGGATGGAAATCCGCTCAGCGCGATGATCCAGTCGCAGCCGGTCAACGGCAGGCTTGCCGCCAATGCCGACGGCACCTTCACGTATGTGCCGAATCCGAATTTCGCGGGCGTGGACGCCTTCACCTATCTCGCCCGGGATGCGGGGGGAGCGCAACTGTTCTCGCTTGAATGCCACCTTGGCGACGAGTTTCGGCAACCGGAGCGACAATGGCAACGTGACAAAGCTCTCGGGCACGATGGAGGTGGCGCTGGCCCCCAAGACGCAGCCCTTCGATTCGCTGCACGTCGAGAATCTGGACTTCGTGCTCGTCGATCCCATTTCCCTCGATTTCAATTACCTTATCGCGCGGCTGAGGGCGAACTCGGCGGCGGGGGGGCTCCGATTCCTTATGGAGACGCCCGGACCGGCGACCACCGTCGATGCCGGAGGAAACTTCACCCAGACCGGGAACAGCCTCAGGATTACGGGGACGGTGGATATCCTCGCGACCGGACTTGCCGCCGGACTCGTTCCAGATGGCCCGATGCCGATCGACACGGTCGCGAACGACATCACGCTCAGCGGAAAGATCACGCAGAGCGGCGCGACGCTGACCATCAGCGGGCCTCTCGCCTTCTCCGGTGTTTTTCCCGTCGACGCCACCACGACGTTGACCATGAACGTCACCGGAAACTACGTCGCGACCTCGCAGGTCGCGCCTCCAGGCGCCGATTCGAATGTCGCCACGGCGAGCATTTCCGTTCAACCCCAGAATGATGGTCCGTTCACGGCGTCGGAGCGCTATCTCGTTTCGAAGAACCGCACGCTCGTCGTGCCGGCATTGCTTCCGGGCGCGACGGAAACCCTTGTTCCCGCAGGGGCAAGCTGGCGCTACCTCGACGACGCCACAAACCAAGGCACCGCCTGGCGTTCCTTTGCCTTCAACGATTCCGCATGGCCCGAGGGTGCTGCGAAGCTGGGCTACGGCGAGGGTGACGAAGCAACGACGCTCAACAATGGCGGGAATGTGGCGGACGTGACGCCGACCTACTACTTCCGGCACCGTTTCATGGTTGCCGAGCCCCGGGACAGCGCCGCCCTCCTGCTGCGCCTTGTTCGCGACGACGGAGCGGCGGTCTATCTGAACGGAAACGAAGTTGTCCGCGAGAACCTCGCCCCCGGCGCGGGCTTCGGCGCCTTCGCCAACGCCACTGTCGGCGGGGCTGACGAAAGCCGGTTTTTCGAATTTCCGCTCGATCCGGCGCTGCTCCATGAGGGCGCGAACGTGCTGGCGGTCGAGATCCATCAGGCGGCCTCCACCAGCGAGGATGTGAGCTTCGATCTGGAACTCCTCCGAACCCGCGGATCGGGTGGCGTCCTCGCCAACGACCACGACGCCGAGAACCAATCCTTGAGCGGGACGGTCGTGGTGCCACCGGTGTCCGGGACATTGGTCCTTTCGCCGAACGGCGCGTTTAGCTACACCCCGAATGCGGGATTCACGGGAACCGATACTTTTCGCTACGCGGTGGGCGACGGGGAGGGCACGAACGCGCGGGAAATTCTCCCGCTTGGCGCGCAGTGGCGCTATCTTGCCGATGGGAGTGACCAGGGCACGCAATGGAGCGCGAGCGCATTCGACGATTCCGCCTGGCCAAGCGGTCGAGGGGAACTCGGCTACGGCGACGGTGACGAGGGAACGCTTGTCGGCTTCGGCCTAGATGCTTCCAACAAATTCGCGACGACCTACTTCCGGAGCGCCTTCTTTCTGCGAACCGCCCCGACGGCGGGCCAGGTCACGCTCTCGCTCCGGCGTGATGACGCGGCCGCCATCTATATCAATGGCTCACAGGTCTATCGCGACACCAACCTCGCCGTCGGCGCCCTCTTCAGCGACTTCGCGACAGCGGGGGTGGGGGACGAGAACGCGTATATCACGATTACGCCGGTCGCCGGCCTCTTGCTTCCAGGAAGGAACGTGATCGCGGCGGAGGTCCACCAGGCCAATCCCACGAGTTCGGATTTGAGCTTCGACCTCGCCGTCCGTATCCAGGGAGTCCCGCTCTTTCCTCTCGTCCCGCAGGGATCCGTCTGGAGTTACCTCGACACTGGAGCAAACCTTGGTGGCGTTGCCTGGAAGACTTCCGCCTTTGACGATTCAGCCTGGAGCGCCGGTGCCGCGAAGCTTGGCTACGGTGACGGCGACGCGCAAACCGTTGTCTCCTTCGGGCCGGACGGGAACAACAAATACGCGACAACCTATTTCCGGAAGCGTTTCCGGATCGCCGATGCCAGCCGGGTGGATGGGCTCCAACTGCGCCTTCTTCGCGATGATGGCGCGGCCGTCTATCTCAATGGCACCGAACTCGTTCGGGACGGACTCGCCCCCGGAGCCACCTTCAATCAGTTCGCCTCCGCGACCGCGAGCGATCTCGACGAGTACGCCTTCCGCCTGTTCTCGGTCGATCCCGCCGCCCTGGTGGACGGCGAGAATGTCCTCGCGGTCGAAGTCCACCAGGCTACGGCGGGAAGTTCGGACCTTGGGTTCGACCTTGAGCTCCTTGCGGCCGCAAGCGCGAACGTGCGGGAAGCAACGCTTACCGTCGTCGAGACGGACACCGATCGCGATGGCATGGATGACGATTACGAACGCGCCTTCGGCTTGGTCGTAGGGGTCGACGACTCCGGAGACGATCTCGACGGTGATGGCCAGACGAATCTCGCGGAATCCGCTTCCGGCACCGATCCCTTCAGCGCCGATTCCGTCTTCCGTGCGACGTCGATTGAGATGCCGGGCGGCTTCCGCGTTGAGTTTTCCGCTGTTCCAGGAAAGCGTTACTTCCTCCAGACGACGACGAATTTCGGAACCTGGATGACGAACCCCATCCCCTTTGTCGCGACCGGAACGAGCGGATTCTTCGACATTCCCGCTCCCGCGGAGCCCACCTATTGGCGGGTGCGCACGTCCGCTGACTAGCGGCTCTTCCCCCAGGCCCCTTTTCGGGCGCCCTTGGCGGTCGCCTCGGCCTTCCTGAGAATCTCAAGGTAACTTGCGGCATCCGATCCATTGGGAAGCTCAGTCGTCGCTCCCTCGATTCTCGCGTAGCCGTTCTCGACGAGAAGGGTTGCGAGCGCCTTTCCATTCACGATGACCATTCCGTAGAATCGATCCGAACGCCTCGCGTCCCGCTCTTTTCTCGTGTAAACGGTCAGGGATTGGCCCGCGAGCAATCGATTCACATAGGCCGCGGCCTCCTTGCCGACTGCCAATGAATCCTGCGGCGTGATGCCGAAGTATTCCGCTTCCTTTTCGATGTTCCGCATCGATTGCGGATCCTCTTCCCGGTAGTCCGCCGGATCTCCATGGGGGGCGTCCACGAAATAGAGTCTCAGCGTGTGTTCCTGGGTTCCGTCGCTCACGACAAAGCTATCCGCATCATTCTCGGCCTTGGCCACATAGCGCGCGTTCCTGATCTCCGTGAAATCCGCCTCCGTCCCGGATCGGCTTCCATTCCTCTCGCTGACGCCGGTGCCGAGTGAGGGAGTGATCACCTCACCCTTTTGAATGCGATCCCATGTTCCAACGGGCGCGAGCATGACGTATTTCAAGTTCATCAGCCGCACGTTGGCGAAAGACGAGGCGGTGACGCGCAAGGAACCGCTCTTGGCCCCGACGGTCAGATTGCCCACGTGCATATTCCGCCAGTCACTCCATTCGCCCTCGCCCGCCACCGCGGCGGATAGCACCTGGTCGTCATCCAGAGTGACATCAAAGCTCCCCCCCTCGCCTTCGGCGACCGAGTAGTGAAGGATAATCTCGTAAACTCCGGACACTCGACCCTCCGGGAGCCTCCACTCCGCATGCGTACCCTTCTTTTCCCAGGCGAAAAGTGCTCCGTTGTCCGGCGAGATCCTCAGTTTACCCTCGATGGCGGCGTCCTTGCCGAGCAGGAATAGGGGGTCCACCGTCGCCTGCGCGTTCGGCACAGCGCCCACCTCCGGTTTGTGCGAGAGCAAATCGAGCGTGCGCTCCCGCTCCTGCTTCACAAGCAAAGCTTCGGTAAGCTTTCCGCTTTGGGTCAGGGAATCCTGCAATCGCTCGAGGGTGGCAAGATACTTGTCGCCGAGTTCCCGGCGGGACTCCACCACCGCCTCGAGGTAATTCCGCTCCAGCATGTCCAACTCCACATCGCCGCTTCCCAGCACTTCACCGCCGGGTCCCATCTCGGCGGGCGCGCCGTCCGCGACCGCCGTGGACTGGCCCCTGATGGAAGAAGCAAGCGATGCGACCAGAGCGATCACAATAACCGTGCGGATCGCAGGCGACGGGAGAAGACAGCGGGTTATTCGGAGCATGCGCGGCGAGTTCAGGGTTTCGGGATGACAGCCGCGGGATCATCGAGCAAGGCCTGGGCCCGCAGCCGCTCGCTCCGAGCCTCCAAGGCCTCTTCCAGCTTGGCGGCGGCCGTGTAGCGATCCTCCAGCTCCTTCAGCGCCCGCACGTAGGCTGTGATTTGCCCCTTCAATTCTCCCTCCACCTGCTGCCGGTATTGATCGCGCAGCTCCATCAGGGCTTCCGGCGTGCCACGATCGTAGACGGGGGCCCCGCTCGTCCCCGGCTCGACCGACGGAACCAGTTTCAACGATCTCAGATACATGATCCCGTCGTTTCCTGGCTCCACCGCCTCGAGCTTCAACGTCGCGGTCGTTCCGGTCAGTTTGAGCTTCCCGATATTGCGGGTCACAAGCTTGTCCCAGCTTCCGGTCGAGACGACCGTCCGGCGGATCGGAGGGCTTGTGTCCTTCAGCAGGTTGGTATCCTCATAGAAGGTGAACGTTCCACCGGTCTTCATTTCTTCGCTGCTGGGAGACTCGTCACGCGTCCGGCGCTCAAGCCTTACCGTCCGGCTATCCGCGCAGCCGTAGGTGGCAATCACGTCGAACCAGCCGGGGGTGACCTTGATGATGTTCCAGCTCGCCGAGTGGCGTGCCTTCTTGAAGCCGATCAGCGCGCCTCGCGTCGCATCATAGGAAATGGAGCTTCCACTAATGAGCGCCGACGCCATTTTCAACTCGATGGCATCGCTGGGCGCCGTTTCCTTGTTGTTCCCTGCCGCTGGTGTCTCCGAATCGATGCCTTCCATCCGTTCCCTGACGTCGCGCGCGCGAATCGCGCCCTCATAGTCTTCGCGGATCGCCCGCACGCTTTCGAGGTTCGTCAATTCACGGATAAAGGCGTCACGGAACGGAGAGACCGCCGATTCCAACTGGGCCTCGAAGGCGGAGCGAAGATCGGTCAGCGACTGCGGCTCCCCCACGCCGCGAGCCTTCTGCGGGGATACACCAAGCGTAATCGCCAGCCCCAGAGCGAGAAGGGAGCAGGGAAGGCGATGGAAGAGGTAGCGAATGCCGTCGATCATGAAAAGGCTCCGGGGGAAGCACCGTGGCAATCAGCCGCGGTTCGAGACGAGTTTGAGGTCGTGAATCAACAGGGGCGCGTCCGCCGAGACGCTGTCCACTGCAATCGTGATTGCGGAGACCCGGCTGGTTACTTTGAGGGTGCCGAATTTCTCCGTCTTCGGCGTTTCCTCGCCTCCACTCGAAGCCGCCTCGCAGGACAGCCGGAAGAAATGCTCTTTTACCTGAAAGGTCGAATCCGCCGCGCACGAATAGGTGACGATGACCTCGTAACCGCCCGCCGGAAGCGTTCCTGCCGGCCATTCCACGGCTTGACCCGCTCCGGTGAATCGCACCGCCTTCTCTCTCCTCTCCGCTCCGTTCAAGACCTTTGCGTCCGAAATGGCGAAAACGGTGACCGACGGAGTACTCGTCGCCGCCACCGTTGGATCGTCCGGGGTGGCGGCCCCGGCCCTGGTCTTCGCCAGCATTTCCTCTACGGCCAGTCGCTCGTCGCGAAGCGCGATCGCGGCCTCGTAATCCTTCGCGATCGCCAATTCCTTCTCCTCCCGTCTCAGGGCGGCTGCGTACTTCCGGTTCAATGGCTCCAAGGTCGAGGCGACAGCCGCTTCGAAGGCGGCGCGTAACCGTGCCACCTCGGACTTTCCGCCGCCGGAATCCGGAGACTGCGCCTGGAGCCCGCACACGAGGGAGAGCGAGGCGAGAAGGAAGGTTGGAATTGTGCTTTGAAGGGAAGTTCCCGTCATGATGGAAAACGATAGGCAACAGGGATAGAGGGCGCAAGCCCCCATTCATACGCGCCGCCGTTGCCTTCCCTTTCACGACGTCACTCGCGCGTGACGTGGTTCTCAAGGTTCAGGTGAATCGTCCCTCCAATGTGCACCTGGATTTCCTTCTCAGGATGTGCCTCGAGGGTGACCGGGCCATCCAATGTGATTCTCAGATCCTGGAAGGCGTTCAGGGAACGGAGAATGCTCCCCGTCAGCTCCAGTTTCATCATCATGGGTGTTCCGGTGCCCGAGTAGGTTCCCGAACACGTGAGGAGGACACCGATCTCGGCGCACCGTTGGCCTTCGAAGGACATCAGGCGATCCAGACGCATCGTCACCGTGCCCTCGGTGGCCTGAAAGTTGGTTCCGAGAAGGCCAGAGACCGTCTCAAGCGGACTCTCCCACGCATCACCCAGCTCTCGCGGCTCGGCAGGATAGGCTCCGATCGCGAGCACCTCCCGCTCTCCGAGATCGACAAGTTCGTTCGTCATCTCCGCGTCAGGTTCCCCGTCGGCGAGACCGAACCACCAGTTCCCGTCCTTTCTGCGCCGCGCGGTGAGTTTCCGCCCCTCAAGAACACTCGTCACATCCGTGTCAACGGGCTCGGCACCCCCTGTTTCCATGTGGAGGATCGCCTGTTTTTCTTCGAGCACGACATTCTTTTCGCTTTCGGAAACATAATCGATGCTTCGACGCTCCTTGTCGGTCATGGTGAGGCGGCCTTGTGTCTTCCCGTCAGGCGAAACCGTCGATACGATCCCGTCCCTCAATTCCAGGGACTGCTCGGACGTTACTTTCATGCCGGGAAGAATCATCATTTCTCCCTGAAGAAAAACGACCGATCCCTTCTCCTTGACGCGCACGGGTCCCGAAGGCGGGCCGGTTTCCTTCGATGAAGCTCCGGTCTCTGCGTGGTCTTCCTTCCTGCCGCATCCGCTGAACACGAGGGCCAGGCAAATCGCGAGCGCACTCCCAGGCTTCCGCCGAATTCCTTGTCGTGTCGGGTTGCACATCAATGGCATGTCGGGACGCTAGCAGGGAATCGGCGCATTGCGAATCGGGAATCCGTTGGGGCTACCCCCCGGGTTTCCCGGCGATTGCCAAAAGAGTCTGGAAGTAAGGATTCTCGGTCTCCCTGTCGACAATCGCCGTCTCCGGATCGGTGAATCCGGCATTGCGGAGGAATTCAAGGATCTCAACCTCCGAGAAGCCGAGCCAGACATCGGCGTAGAGGCTCCGCGCGTCCTCGAAGCTGTGCGTGAGCAGGTCGAGCACGACGATCCGCCCGCCCGGCCGGAGGATGCGGAAGGCTTCCTCGACCGCGTGGCGCGGCTTGTTGGCGTGATGCAGGGCCTGGCTGAAAATGGCGAGGTCGACCGTGCCGTCGTCGATGGGAATCCGCTCGATGTCCCCGAGCCGGTATTCGAGATTCGCGAATCCGTGCTCGCGCGCCAGCTTGCTCCCGAACTCGACCATTTTTTCCGAATTATCGACCGCGATCACGCGCTCGGCCCGCTGCGCCAGCAACTGTGCCAGCGTTCCCTCGCCGGCGCCAAGATCGGCGATGACTCTCGGCTCCATAAGCCGGAGAAGCATCTCCGCGAGCCCCTTCCACGAACGCCCGGCCACATAGTTGCGCCCGAATTTGCCCGCCAACTGGTCGAAATACGCGCGCGCCGTATCGCTCCGTTTTTTCAGCGCCAGCGCCAGCGCCTCCGCATCGCGCGCGGCCTCGGGAATCTCCCGCGCCGCCGTGTCGACGATCTCCAGCAACTGCGCGTGCGCCTTTTCCTCCAGTCCTGAAACCGGCATGAGCCCGTAGAGGATATTCTTCCCCGATCGC
>JAHEDC010000212.1 GCA_024641425.1 Verrucomicrobiales bacterium
ATCCCCGGTGACACTCCCGAGCAGATGCATCTCCTCGGCGGAGACGTTCGAGGAAAAGGTCAGGGATATACCCCGGGCAACGACAATCTTCCGGCAACGCACCCGTCCGAGGATATGGCCTGAGTTTCGGAAGGTGGCGGTCCCGGTGCAACGGATGCGACCGAGCACCTTGCCATGGATCGTCAGATTGCGGCAGGTTGCTCCGCCAACGAGCGTGACGTCCTTTCGCACGACGACATCGCCTTGCGTGCGCGCTTCAAGGGTTTGCAGTTCGGAAACGTCGATGTCGGCGAGGCTGATGGGTGAGCCGCATTTCGGGCAGGACGTCGACATGGCTGCGGCGGGCACTCCGTGTGTCGTGCCGCAGTCGAAGCAGTGGACGGACCGAATCCCTCGGAAGCCCGGGACAAACCGTCGGAACTTCGAGGCGAGATCGGCGAGGTGAACGCGGATGACCCTCAGGTTTCGTGTGATCGAATCGACACGGGATCGCAGGCTGCTTTCAGCGAGGAAGTTCCTTAGGATACCGGGCCGGGCTGGAGGCGTTTCCGTGAGGGCGTCGGATGAGGCGAGACGGGATAGAGCTTGGGACGTTTCTCCGATTTCGAAATGATGGCCGCACGAACGGCAGAAAGTTGATATCGCGAGGATGGACTCCGGCTGCCGGTTTCCGCAATGGGGACACGCGACCGAGACCGGCTTTCGCGCCATTCGCTGTTTCTTCCCGGGCGTGGTTGTCTCTCCCGTCTAGGATTTCGGATGCGTCTCCTTGGCTGCAGCGACCCCGGATGCCGCGTGTTTCCCGACCTGTGAGTTGCCCATGAAAGTTGCGCCGCCCTCGATTGAAAGGGTTCCCGCACGAATGTCCCCGACGATCTCGGCGTTCGCCTTCAGCTCACACCCTTCCCTGACCGTAATATTGCCATCGACCTTGCCGAAGACAATGACGGACTTGGTGCGGATGTCGCCCTTGACGAGGGCGTTCTCGCCAATGGTGAGGCTGCCGTCCGAAATGACCTCGCCTTCAATACTGCCATCGATGATGAGGTCGTTGGAGAATTTGATCGTCCCCTTGATCTCGACATCGTTGGACAGAACGTTCCTGCTGGAGCTCATGATTTCTGATCTGCTGGCTGAAGGGGCGGGAGAGTTGGAGTCGCCGAAGCTTCTTTCGGAGGGAGAGGAATCGCCCGGGGACTTGCCCGGATCATGACGTTGACCGATGATTTCTTTCAACATGGAACTGGAAGGAAGGAACTTGCGACGAGAATGGTTCGTAGCATAGGTGGGATCACCGCCCGTGACAAGAAATGCCCTCACGGATGTTGGAAAATCCGTTCGGAGCGGGGGGGGCTTGCAAGACCCCCCGGATTCTACCGGAACCCTACGGACGGAGGAAGACGCGGCTTTCGCGGTAATTGACGACCGCGCTGAGTTCACGGAGGAAATCGGCGCCGAAGATTGCCCCGTAGCTTCGGTCCGGGTTCTCCCCGAGTTGGAGGAAAAGATCGGCCGAGAGGAGGGTGCGGTTTTCGATGAGGGCGCGGCCCATCTGGATTTTCCTGACCTTGGTGATGGCGGCTGGAGCTTCGCCGCCGACGCCTCGGATTTTCTGGTCCATCGGGCCAATGTCGCATTTGGCTTCCTTGGCGGCCGTGACATCGAGGAGCGTGCTGCCAGCGCCGGTGTCGATCATGAAGGGCATTTTCACGCCATTGAGTTCGCCATCGACGAAGATGTGGTTTCCCCGGCGCTCGTATTCGAAGGATTGGTATTTCCGGAGTTCAAGGAGATCCTGCACGACAAGGGAACGGCATTTGCGCATGAAGATGTCCCGCTCGGGCGACCAATTGGCGAGATACTCCTCGTCGTCTTCGGAGAGGGCATTGATGGAGAGCTGGACTTCCTTGCCTGTGGTGAGCTTCAGGGTAACGGCGGAAGATGTCTTGGTCTTCACTTCGCCGCGGTAGACCTTGCCGTCGTCGCCTTTGAAGAGCCGGAAATCGAGGTCTCCATCCGCGTTTGGATCGACGACCGCCGCGTCGGAGAGATCCGGCTTGAGGAACATCCGGTATTCCTTGTAGTCGATGACCGCGTCGAGCCGGGAGAGGAAATCCGCGCCGAAGATAGCATCGAAATCCTTTGGGACACCGGCGGGATGGTCCTCGAAAAGATCGGCCGAAAGCAGGGTTTGATCGTTGATGATCGATTCGCCGAGCTTGATCTTCTTCACTTCGGTGAGGGCTGCCGGCGCTTTGCCGCCGATCCCGTAGATTTCCTGGTCCATGGGCCCGATCTCGCATTCGGCGGCCTTCGCGGCGTCGATATGGATGACCGAACTATGGGCACCGGTATCAATGAGGAAGCGGGTCTTCACCCCGTTCATCTCGCCATTGACGTGGATGTGGTTGCCTTCGATGCGGAAGTCGAAGGACTCGTAGCCCCGCAGTTCAAGCAACTCCCGTACGGTGAGCGTCGTGCACTTCTTGAGAAAGAGATCCTTTGCAGGATCGAAACCCTTCACGAATTCCTGATCCTCGGCGCTGAGCTTCGCGATCTCGAACTTCGCGTTCTTCCCGTTCTGGAGCTTGAGCATGACCGTGGACTCGTTCTTGTCGATCAGGATCGCCTTGACCTGTCGACCACTGTCGTCCGTGAAAGTCCGAAATTCCTGTTCATCGTCAGCGGAAACCGTTAGGGGGAGAAGAGCAGCGAGGACGGACACGGCGATGAGCCGCCGGGGCCGACGCAGAAGGAGGTAAAGGAGATTTCGCGAAGGATTCATGGTGGCGGATCGTAGCATATTCGAGAGGAAATGGGAACTTAAACTTGAGGCGGAGATCGCGTTCCGATCTCTTGCCGATGTTGAATTTCCGTATACATTAACTCCTCACGGTTCCGAAGGACTTTCAGAGCCCCGTCTTCCTTGATTCCACCCATGCTGCAACCTGCTCGACTCCCTGCGCTCGCATTGCTCCTCGTATGCCTTTCCGGTTGTGCCACGAGTTCAAGGAAGAAATCCGCGGCAGGAGGGGGGAGTCCGCGTCCGATCACGTTGCAGTCGGTGCCCACCATGCTGCACATGGTCACGGATTACATCCCGAAAGGGAAATACGGGCGCTGGAAATACCGGCCGATGAAAGCGCGGTATATTACGGTGCATAGTACGCAGAATTACACCGGTGACGCGCAAGCCCATGCGAAGGCCCTGCGCAACGGAGCCTTACGGGCTGGCAATAGCCTGGGCTATCTCACCTGGCACTTCACGGTGGACGACAAAGTGGTGATCCAGCACTTGCCGTTGAACGAACGGGGGGAGCACGCCGATTTCGATGGGCCGGGCAACCTTTACAGTATCGGGATCGAAATGTGCGAGCATCGGGGGAACAATCTGGGCTTCACGATCGACAAGACGGCTCGGTTGGTGGCCTACCTGATGCGCACGGAGAACATTCCCTTGAAGAACGTGGTGCCGCACTATCACTGGCCGCGGCGGGGGAAGACGCCGCCGAACAAGGATTGCCCGCATTTCCTACTCGACAACGGAAAGCCCGGGAGGAAATGGCAGGTTTTTCTCAAAAAGGTCGAGGGCTATTACAAGGCAATGTCTTGACCTCGTTCGCGGGTCCCGGTTAGACTCGCTGCTTCGCCCTTACAATTCATCCTCTACCCCCTTGCCATCATGCCCAAGTCCGATGCAGCCCTGAAGAAAGAAATCGACCGGTTTATGAAGGGACTGGTGAAAAGGAATCCGAACGAGAAGGAATTCCACCAGGCGGTCCATGAAGTTGCGGAATCGGTGATTCCTTTCGTGCACGACCATGACAAGTATCGCAAGGGATTCATCCTGGAGCGGATGACCGAACCGGATCGTATCATCGTTTTCCGGGTCACGTGGGAGGATGACAAGGGGAACATCCGGGCCAACCGCGCCTTTCGGGTGCAGTTCAACAATTCGATCGGGCCCTACAAGGGGGGGATGCGATTCCACCCATCGGTGAACCTGAGTGTGCTGAAATTCCTGGGGTTCGAGCAGACCTTCAAGAACAGCCTCACCGGACTGCCGATGGGAGGCGCGAAGGGTGGGGCGAATTTCAATCCGAAGGGAAAGAGTGATCGTGAAGTCATGCGTTTCTGCCACTCGCTGATGGTCGAACTGCATCGCCATATCGGCGAGGATACGGACGTGCCGGCCGGGGACATCGGGGTTGGGGGCCGCGAGATCAGTTACATGTTCGGAATGTACAAGCGCATGGAGAATCGTTTTACCGGTATTCTCACGGGGAAGGGGCTCTCGTTTGGCGGGAGTCTTGTGCGAACGGAAGCGACGGGCTATGGCGCGGTCTATTTCATGGAGGAGATGCTGAAGGAGAAGGGCGAGGGTTTCGGGGGCAAGCGCTGCGTGGTCTCCGGAAGCGGAAACGTCGCCCTCTATTGTATCCAGAAACTAGGGGAACTGGGAGCCTTTCCGGTGACGGCGTCTGACTCGGGCGGATTCATCTATGACAAGGACGGGATCACCGGCGGGAAATTCGAGTTTCTCCGCGAATTGAAGGAGACGCGACGCGGTCGGATCAGCGAGTATGCGGATAAGTTCGGTTGCGAGTATCATGCGGGGAAGACTCCCTGGTCCGTCGCTTGCGATCTTGCGTTCCCGTGCGCGACCCAGAACGAACTAACGGGGGACGATGCCAAGGAACTGGTGAAGAACGGGGTCATTGCCGTGGCCGAGGGAGCGAACATGCCGACGTTTCCCGAGGGCGTCGAGGTCTTCAACAAGGCGAAGGTTCTCTTCGCTCCCGGCAAGGCCTCCAATGCGGGCGGTGTCGCGGTTTCGGGACTTGAGCAAAGCCAGAACTCGCTCCGCATCAGTTGGTCGAGGGAAGAGGTCGACGGCCACCTCCGCAAAATCATGACCGGCATCCACAAGAAATGTGTCGATTTCGGGCGGGAGGATGACGGTCACGTCAATTACGTGAAGGGTGCGAATATCGCGGGCTTCGTGAAGGTCGCGGATGCAATGCTCGCGTACGGGATCGTTTAGGGCCAGCATAGAAGGTGTTGCGACGAAACACCCGCCCCGGAGGGAGGGGCGCGAAAAGCTCTCGCGCGGAGGCCCCTGACCCCGGCACCCCAAGGCGTGCTTGCGTCCGGGCCCCGAAGCCGTCCCTGTTTTCCCGGGCCGAAGGGATTCCCGGGATGGTTGCAAAGCCTCCGGCCCGCGGGTTCGCGGCCAGGTCGCATTCTGCAGCGATGGCCTTAAGGCATGATCACCTTGAGGCGCAGCGAACTGTGGGCCGCGGTGCTGCCGATAGGGCCGATCTCACCGGCAACCAGTTGGAACACGCCGGCGGTTTCCCCGGTCAACGCCTGGGTCAGGAATGCCGCCCCGCTGTTCCAGGTGCGCAGATCCCACGTGATCTCCGGAATCAGCAGGATGGTGGACGGAACGGTCTTTGATCGCGTGTAATGCATGACGAGATGCCCTGCTTCGATTTGCACGGCAATGCCCGCGCCGGTGACGAGCGGATTCGAGCCCGTGACCCATTCCACGAAATTCGGGTAGCCGTCGCGATCCGGATCGTCATCCATGTCTCGCTGGCCGGCGAAGGCACCGGTGATGGTGCGCGTTGCCCAGTCGTTGAAACTTTCGTTGATGGTTACCAGCGCGGTATCGCTGAGCGAGCCTCCGGGACTGGTCGCGGTGAGGCGGACCGTGTAGAGGCCCGGCTGGGTGAAGATCGCATTGGCGTCCTGGTAGTTCGGGGTGGTGAAGGTGACGGGCGCGGGGCCTGAAACCAGCGTCCACGCGACGCTCACCTCGCTTGGCGCATACGTGCCGAGAAAGACGGCGCCATCGAGAAGGACGGGCACGGCAACGCCACCGGTGACAGCAGCTCCGGCGCTCACGCCGAATGGAGGCGAGCCCCCGGGATTGGGCAACGTGGCCTGCCAGCCGGATTTTTTGTCCCACTGCGCGGGGGAAGCCGTCGCGTCAACGATCTGGAGGGCATAGCCGCCGCCGTCGGTAACGGGATACCAATCATCGGCATAGGTGTAGTCAAGGATAGCGATGACACCCCCGGGGATGTCAAAGCGAAGCCTCTCTCCGCCGTTGTCGAGCTTCCCGGAGTAAGTGCCCGCGACGGGGACGCCGGGAAACTGTGTCTGGAAGTTGGTCGGATTTTCGACGATGACGAGGTGCTGGCCTGCGGCAAGGGTTGTGCCCGGGGAAAAGGTGAAGGTGATGCCGGCGGAGAAGGAGACGCCGGTGAGATCGAGGGTAACGGGGGTAGGCCCGCGGTCGCTCATGTTGCGGAACTCGATGTACTCGGATTGGGCAGCCGAGGCGGGGTGATACATCATCTCCGTCACGCGCAGGTGGTTGAGAAGGTCGGTGGAGGCGACGGGGAGGGGAACGTTGCTGGCACCGGGACTGGGCAAGGCGAGCCGCCCGAAGGGTCCGGAACCGTCGGGAAGGCGGCCGACCGAAACGTCGCGGAACTGGGCCACGGTATCGACGCGATCGACGATGGCTCCATTGGCGCCGAGAAGGGTGACGTTGCCAAACGTCGAGTCGAGGCCGTAAGGCAGTTCGAGCGCGTTCCCCGGAGCGGCCTTGGATCCCTTGGCTTCGAAGGCGACAAAGCTTGTCGGACCCATAAAACTGAGCGGGGGCATGGTTCCTCGGGCAGGGTAGTTGATGACGTCATTGGTGAGCGCCATTCCTCCGAGGGGGATCGGATTGATGGAGAGCGACTGGAGTTCTATGAAGTCCGTGGCGGCCCGGTAGTCGGCGTTGCCGCACCACTCGTTGATCCGGAGGGCTGCGGCAGACCCCAGCACGGGGACAAGGGTGTTCGCGGCCCCGATCGTGGGGGTGCAGAGCGCCCACGTATTGAGGTCGATTCCGGTGCGTCCGATGGTGAAGTCGGCCGGCTGGAGTCCGAAGACCACTGAGTCCACCAGCGTCTGGCCGCTGGCGAGGGTTCCGTAAAGATAGAGACCATCCCCTCCGGATTTCAGGCCAAAGCCGAGGTGGATACCGGGTGAGGTCAATTCGGAATCGGCGTAGAGGATCAGGTAGCCGCCGGCGGAGATGGACGTTCCGGGAGGAAAGACATACTTCGCCTTGACCAGCGGATCGTCGCTGAGGCTCATTCCTGCGAGATCCAGAGGGGAGGCACCCGTATTCCTCAGTTCGACGGTGTCGGGGAAAAGTCCTCCGTTTGCGTGCGCGGCCACATTGTTGGCCAATACTTCGTGGATCATAAGGTTTCCATGCGGGGACGTGACCGTCGCGTTGGAGGTCCCTTGGGAAGGCAAAATCGCACTGGCACTCATCAGACCGAGCAGATAGGCGCGGCGCTGGGCCATGAAATCCTTGATCGCGGTGCGGTTCGCAGCCGGAGCCCAATCCGCGAGGTGGTAATCGATGAACCGGTTGAAGGAGGGGTTCGGGTTCTCGGTTGTGTCGGTGTCGAACACGCTGCCAAGCATCTCGCGCAGGGCGGTGAAATAGGAGGCGCGGAAGGCCGCGTTGCCGACGGTGCCGTTGTTGCCGAAGAGCGGAAGAAGCGGTCGGAAGACATCCCCGTCGGAAGTCATATCATAAAGCCCCCGTGCGTTCGCCGCAATGGGTGTGTCTCCGAGACCGAAGATGGTATCAAGGTCGTGGGGGATCAGTTCCATGCGCTGCTGCACGGTGTTACCGACCGTTCGCGGCACGAAGTAACAGGCGTAATCGTCGTCCTGGCCATTGGAGATGTTGGTCTCGTTGCTCTGGATGATGGTCATGAAGGCGAACCACCGGGCCCATTGATCCAGGTTCGCCACGGTGTCGAGGTTCGTCATTTCGGGGGCGGAGAAGCCCGTGCTGTTCCAGTTCCCGATGGTGTTCGTGCCCTGGCCACTGTTGCTGACATCGTTGGTCGGGCTGCCCGGGAAGTGCGGGGCCGCATTGGTCTGCCACACGCTGAAGAAGTTCTGCAGGTCGCTCCAGTTGTTGGCGCCACTATTGTTCTGCTTCAGCCACCCGTCGAGGACGCCGTCGGGGTTGTTGGGAGCTGCCTGGGTCGCCCTCCAGAATTGATCCGGGCGCCCCTTCTTGTAAATCTGTCCATCCTTGTTGAGCGGCCAGTGGCTGTTCACCATCTCGCCGCTGAGGTCCTCCATCCTCACCCACAGACCATAGTCGGGGGTGCTTCCGCTGCTGGTGGTGGATTCGACGCCGTTGCGGCGGAGTTCGACCGGAATCGTGTCGGGCACCCTCAGGCCGCTCGCCTGGGCGAGGCGCATTCCGACATACTGGAGATGTGAGGCCTTGGGGTTAAGGTTGAAGCGGGACCAGCCATTGAGATCGTTGTCGTTCGGGATATTGACGCGCAGGGGGCGGAACTGGTAGGTGCGACTTGAATTGCCGCGGATGCGCATGGCGGAGCTATAGCGGATGCTCGTTTCCTGCCCGCGGACAACGACGAGCGTCTGGTTGAATTCCCGGTCACTATTGGTATTGACCCCGTTGAAGGCGGCGTTCTCGGAGCCGGTAAGGACCAGGTGGCAGGTCTCGGCGGTCGTCGACATCACCTCGTTGCTCACGATATACTGGCAGTTCGCGTTCTGGCCCTCGGAGGTCGGGGCTGGCCACGTGCGGGTGGCGACACCATCGGAGGCGGAGATGTAGAATTCGATGACGGTAAGATCCGTCTGCGCGGGAACCGGGGCGAACCACCCGTTGCCCGCATCCCAGGACATGGGCACGGTATTGAAGGCTCCCGGCGAAGTCCCGGTGGCGTTCCTCCAATACAGCGTGGCCGTGAGGGTTCCGAGAGTGGACTCGTCGTTGAGCTCGCAGGAGACGAGGACGATGTCGCTGGACCTTGGCACCGCCGGCGAATGCTTCACCGCCTTGATGATGGGCGCGATATTCGTGGTGAGCACCGAATTGGCGACTCCGGGCGTGCCTCCGGCGACGGTCGACGAGGTCCAGTTCTGGCCATTGTCATTGCTGATCGACGGGTTGCGCAGTTCGAGCGAGGAGCCGCCGCCATCCGCGGCCGTGTTCCAGGCCCAGCCATTGAAGGTGGTCTCGCGCACCCGGCGCGCCCAATCCCCTTCGGAGGCGTAGGTAACGGTGTCGTACTTCTTGCCCATCGCGTCCGCGAGGGTGAGGCGATTGCTGTTATTGGAGAGGGTGCCGCTCCAACCGCCGACGAAATTGGTGACGCCCGGATGGGCGGATTGGAAGGAGGCCACGTTCGCGGCCACGACGAGATAGCCTCCGGCGGCCAAGGTGGTGCCTTGGGGAAAAGTGAAGTCCACCCCGGTCACGATGCGCCATCCGCTGAGGTCGACGGTGAAGGTTCCCCGATTGTGGAGTTCGACGAATTCGCGATCCAGCGGTTCGGGAAAGCCGGTTCCCGGATGGTACATGATCTCATTGAAGACAATATCCTCACCGCCGCCGCCCACCGTGATCGTCACGGTGGCGGGCCCGGAAAAGAGGATGCCGTCGCTCGTCCGGTAGACGAAAGTGTCGTCGCCGAGGAAATCGAGGGCCGGGATGTAGGAAAACGAGCCGTCGGTGTTGAGCGTTACCTGACCGAAGGCAGGCGCCTGCACCATCGAGGCCACGAGTCCGGTGCTGTCGGGATCGACATCGTTGGCAAGCACGCCGTCCCCGCCCGCGACAACCAGCGTTTGGTTTAGTCCGGCCGTATAAGCGTCATCCACCGCTATCGGCGGGTCGTTGACGGCCGCGATCGTGATCGTGACCGTGGTGGGGGTGGATTGCCGCACTCCGTCGCTCGCCCGGTAGGTGAAAGCGTCGAGGCCATTGGCATCGAGGTTGGGAGTGTAGACGAACGAGCCGTTGGAATTCAGCGAGACGATGCCCTTGGTCGGCGAGGCGGCGAGAACCGCGCTCAGCGGCTGCGACTCCGGATCGCTGTCGTTCGCGAGCACTCCGGTGGCGGCGGGAACGGTCAGTTGTGTGTCCTCCGTTGCGGCGTAGCTGTCGGCGCCCGCGATGGGGGCCGCGTTGAGGTGAAGGGTCACCGTGGTCACGGCGGAGAGAAGACTGCCGTCACTGGCGCGATAGGTGAAGGTGACG
>JAHEDC010000213.1 GCA_024641425.1 Verrucomicrobiales bacterium
GAGAAGGCGGTCGTATTTCCCTTCGGTTTGTGAAGCACGAAATTGCCACTCTGGATCTCGAGATTATGCACGATCCAATTGCTCGAAAAGAAGGAGGAAGGGGCGAAGTTGCCCTTGATGGTTCCGAATTCCGCTTCCTTGAGAAGTCCACCCTCCTCGCCGGTCACAAGGATGTTGGTGGTGGCCGCGATCACCCCTTTGACTTGCAGGCGGCGGATTTCGGTCCGGACTCCGAGCATTTCGGAAACCCGATCACTCAGCGTGGCGCGAAAGGACTCGCTCTGGTAGCGGAATAATGTGGTGACGACGAGCGCCACGATCACGAGCAGAAGGGGCAGACCGACAAAAAGAGTCAGGCGCTTCATCCGGGTCAGGCGCTTCTCCCGTTCCTTCTTCGGCTGATGGGTGCGCCGCTTTCGCTTGCGCACGACTTCCACGGATCGACCGTCGACGACCTCTCGGGTGACGATCCGCGATGAACCTCTCTCTTCAGGGCGGGCCTTGAGGCGGTCCATCATGTCATCAACGCTGAACGGTTGAGGCTTGTGATTGGGGTCGGTCGGTGGCATTGGCTCGATGATAACGGTGCGTTCGATGTGTGAAGGGAATGCGAGGTGCCCCGGGTCTTCAGGGCCATCATATCCGGCAGAGCGACCGACGCAATGACATTAGCCGGATTTTTAAAAATCAGCGAATGTGAAATTCCCCCTCCGAAGGCGCGAATCCGCGATGCTCCGCGATTACGCCCGGAAAATCGTCTGGGAGCGGTCGGGACCCACTCCCACGATTCGGACGGGGAGGGCGGTTGTAGCGGTGATCCGGTCAAGGTAAGCGCGGGCCTTTTCGGGAAGCGCGTCGTAGTCGCGGATCTCTGTGGTGTCGGAAAGCCAGCCTTCGATTTCCTCGTAGACCGGTGTGCAGGCGTCAAAGAGCCTCGAAGTGGCGGGGGGGAATTCGATGCGCTTGCCGTTCAGTTCGTAGGCAACACAAAGCCGGATGACGGGCAGGGTGTCGAGGCCATCTAGATTCGTTACGGCAAGCTGGTCAATACCGTTGACCATACCGGCGTAGCGGACGAGCACGGCATCGAACCAGCCGCAGCGCCGGGCGCGCCCGGTGGTTGCACCGAATTCGCGGCCCATTCCGTGGAAATGGTCGGAAAGCTCCTGGTTCTCGGTCACGAAGGGGCCTTCTCCGACCCTTGTGGTATAAGCCTTTGCGACGCCGACGACCTGGCCAACGTGTTTCGGCGGCACTCCGGAACCGGTGCAGGCACCGCCTGAAGTCGTGTTCGAGGAAGTGACAAAGGGATAGGTGCCATGGTCGATGTCGAGATAGGTTCCCTGGGCTCCCTCGAAGAGAAGGCGTTTGCCGTCGGCGATGTATTGGTGCGCGAGAGCAACCGTATTGGCGAAGTGCGGACGGAGGGTCTCCGCCGCTTCAAGGATCTCGCGCCCGAGAACCTCGAGATCGATTTTCGGGGCACCGGTGGCTTCGAGGGTCAGATTCGCCTCCTCTACCTTGAGGGCGAGTTTCTCCGCGAAGGCCTCCGGATCGTCGAGATCCGCCACGCGGAGGCCCGTCCGTTCGATCTTGTCGGCGTAAGCCGGGCCGATTCCCCGACCGGTGGTACCAATCTTGCCGTTGCCCCTCGACGACTCCTTGCTGGAGTCGAGACCTCGATGGTAGGGCATGACAAGGTGGGCCCCTTCGCTGATCGCCAGATTCTCGGGAGTGACCAGAATGCCCTGGCTACGCAAGGTATTGATCTCCTCGATGAGCGAGAAGAGATCGAGAACGACTCCGTTGCCAATGATGCAGGATTTGCCGGGCCAGAGGATCCCGGAGGGAATGAGGTGAAGGACGTACTTCTTGCCGTCGTTGATGACCGTATGACCGGCGTTGTTGCCCCCTTGGGCACGAATGACGACGTCCGTTTTCTCAGTGAGATAGTCGACGATCTTTCCTTTTCCTTCATCGCCCCATTGGGCGCCTACGATGACGGTGTTCATAACAATAGTTGCGGGTATCTTGGGGGGAAGGCCGGCCGGAAAAAGTGGAGAGCGGGCGAAAAACTCAGCCCGAGCGAAGGCGGACAGACGCGGGGCCGCGCGGAGCGAAGGGTGAAGGGAAGCCGATTCAGTTGACGCGCATGATGAGCGAGAGCGCCATCGAGGCGATCGCCGCAAGAATGCCAAGGATGCCGATGGCCAGGAGGGCCTGGCCTTTCGGATCCTTCACCTTTTCCTTTTTAGTGAAAGGCGAGGAATTCGCGAAACCTCCGGGCGTCTTGCTCCGGGAGGCGGGAGCGGCCGAGCTCCGTGCGGGCGGCGGAGGGGCACTTACACCTGCCGCGGAAGCACCACCAGCTGAAAAGACTCCACTCACGTGGCCAAGGGTAATGGAGTCGCCATCCGAGAGGAGGGCGGATTCGATGCGCTGGCCGTTGACTTGGGTTCCGTTGGTCGAACCGAGGTCGGAAAGCTGGAAACCTTCGCCCGTCTCGACGATCTCGGCGTGATGGCTGGACATCGACCCGTCAGGAATAACGATGTCGTTGTCCGCTTCCCGACCGATGGAGAGTTTGGGCTGCGCGAGTTCGAAGGCGAATTCCTCGCCCTCGGTGGTTACAATGTTGATGCTGGCCATGGCTTTACGGGCAGATTAGCGGGTGGGGCGGCATTGTTCAATCAGATTGGCGAATTCACGGAAAAAATAAGCGGCGTCGTGGGGGCCGGGAGCGGCTTCGGGATGGTATTGGACACTGAAGACGGGATCGGCAGTGTGTCGGAGCCCTTCAATCGTATCGTCGTTCAGGTTCAGGTGGGTGACCTCAATCGCGGAAGGGAGGGAGTCGGAATCGACCGCGAATCCGTGGTTCTGGGAAGTAATGGCGATTCTTCCGGAACGAAGATCCTTGACGGGCTGATTGCCGCCGCGGTGCCCGAACTTGAGCTTGAAGGTCTTCCCTCCCATGGCGTGGCCGAGAATCTGGTGCCCCAGGCAGATGCCGAAGAGCGGCAGGCGCCCGATAAGTTGCTTGACCTCCTTGTGGATGTACTCGAGCGCGTCCGGATCGCCCGGGCCGTTGGAAAGGAAAACACCGTCCGGTTTCCTGGCCAGGATTTCGGATGCGGGGGCGCTGGCACGAACGACCTCGACTTCGAAGCCTTCCTGACGGAGGCAGCGGAGGATGTTGCGCTTGATCCCGAAATCGTAGGCGACGATGCGGAACTTCGGTTCCGGCAGGAGAAAGCGGTGGCTGCCGTCGGGGGCCTGCTCGACCCTGGGATCCGGCGCGCTGTGGTTTGGCAGGGTCCATTGCCCGCTCAGATTGCTTTCCGGATCCCACCGGTAGTCCTCGGGGGTGGTCACCTCGCGGACGAAATCGGAGCCAGCCATCGCGGCGCTGGCCCGGGCCCGGTCGACTGCCTCGTCCGGCGAAAGCCCCTCGGTAGTAAGAAAAGCGCGCATGGCGCCGCGTTCGCGGAGATGGCGGGTGAGGGCGCGGGTGTCGATGCCCTGGATGCCGACCACGTTCCAGCGTTGAAGGTAATCGCCCAACGATTCCGAGGATCGCCAGTTGCTTGGAGAGGGACACAGTTCCTCGATGACGAATCCACGCACGTGTGGTTGAGCGCTCTCGGCATCCTCCTCGTTGACACCGTAATTCCCGATCAACGGGTAGGTCATGGCCACGATCTGCCCGCGATAGGAAGGGTCCGTCAGAACCTCCTGGTATCCGGTCATCGAGGTGTTGAAACAGGCCTCTCCGGGGGTGGAGCCACTTGCTCCGAAGGCGGTGCCCTCGAAGTAGCGTCCATCCTCGAGGGCCAGTAGGGCTCTGGTGGGTGCGGTCACGGTTTGGAAATCAATGCGAGCCTATGTTTACAGAAATCGGGGGGGATGCAAGCGGCGAGCACGGAATGATTGTCAAAGTGCCTTGGGTGCCCTAAGATGCGCGCGTCAAACTTCCCCCCCGCAGGCGGGATGTCCCGGCCGGTTCGGGGCTCGTCGCGGGTCTCCCGCAGAACTTCATGATTCCCATCAATGAGTGACGGTGCCGCCCAGGTACCCCCGCGTCTCATCAAGACCAACCTCCGACGACTCGTTGGAGGGTACATTCGTGCGGAGAATCTCGGACACTATCTCGATTTCGATGTCGTCGTCATCCCGCCGGGGCGGCACGTGACCGAGTTTCCCACGGCCGACGCGGCGTTCCATCCCTACAAAGACAGGAATGTCGACGGGGAAGACGACGGTGGCGCCCTCGAGATCAGGCTCGTCCCGTGGATTATCTTCAAAATCAGCGCCAACGAGCCGCTGTCGAAGAAACTGGCCGCCGAGGTCGGGAGTTTCTGGCGCGCGGGAGTGGAACAGATCTGGGAGATCCGCTCGTGGAACCGCAGCGTTGCCCTCCATGTGCCCGGTGGAAGCATCCGCGTGTTTTCGGAGAATTCCCCGCTTCCTTCTTGTCCGGTTTTGGTTGGCCTCAGGGCAAAGACCGCAGACCTTTTCGTCGGCTCGGAAGAGGAGGAAGTGCTGCCGAAAAGCGCCGGCCCGGACCCCGAGTCATGGAGGATTTCGCAGGAATGGGAGCGAAAGGACGGGCGCCGACACGGGAAGACCGCCTACACCGAATTCTCCGCCTCGGCGGTGGGGGCGCACGAGGTCTTCGATCCCTACAAGCGAACCGAACAGGCCAAGGGATTCCGGGGCGTGGCCGAATTGGTTCTCGGGAGTTGGCCCGGGCGGATCCTCCTCGGTGCGGTCGCGCTCGTCCTTCTCACGACGACGATCTATCTGGTCCTCGAGACGCATTCGTCCTCCCGCGAAAAGCGGTCAATCCAGGTTGAAGCTCCCGGCACAGTGCTCACTCCGGAGGCACGCGTCGAGTTGGCGAAGGCCACGGTGCGCGCCTACTTTCAATCGGGCGATCCCAACGACCGGCTCGAACTTGTTCGTCATCCTGAGGTAACCCGTTCCCGAATTCTTCGCTATTACGAGGAGGCTCCGGTCAAATCGGCGGTGGTCAGTGTCTTCGGCTCGCCTCGGAACATCCAGGAGAAAGGGCGGGATTTCCTTGTCCTGCCGACCTACATCGAGGGGAAACAGTCGGATATCTTCCTCGAAGAACTCAACAAGGGCGGCTACCTCGTCGATTGGGAATCCGAGGTTGGCTACAATCCGATCCGCTTTCCGGTCTTCCGTACGAAGGCCGATCCGGAGCCCACCGAGTTTCGGGTTTTCGCAACGGAGTCGGATCACTACTCGAGCAGCTTCTCCTCCAAGGAGAATTACTTCTCGGTTCAGCTACACTTCCCGGAAAGCGGAGAGTCCGCCCAAGGTTACATCGAGCGCGCCTCTCCGGATTTTCCGCGATTCGAGAAACTCGTCGCCGACCAATATAAACTCCGGATTCGCGTCGTTCTCGAAATGCCGGAAATTCGGAAGTCCGACCAAGAGGGCGGCTCGGGGAGTGTCAATCAAGTGCGTATCACGGCACTTGCCGGGGATTCCTGGTTGTCCGCAGAGTGAATTCCTGTCCCGCCGTCGGGGCAACGAGGGCAAAATTTTCTCATGAAGTGGCGGAAAGATGTTATATTAACAATAATTAATATAATAATTGAAAGTCGGTTACAGCGCTACCATTTGGGATGGAGGAGGCTCTGGAATCGGGAATTACATAGCGGAGCAACTGCGTGTTCTTGAGCGTTGCCCGGGTGTGGAGCCCTGCATTCTGGAGTTCGGCGGTCGCGTGCTCACGCGCAGCCAGCGCCCCGAGGCGTCGAGCACGGGAGCGGGCATCGGGCGGGTGCTGAAACCCCTCAAGGATATTCTCTGGCATCGTGGCGGACTCCGTCGAGCGGCGGCGGATCTCGGTCTTGAGGTCGTGCATGTGCCCACGATCCGCCGACTCCCCGGACGCCTGCCCTGCCGCACGGTGGTAACCGTGCATGATCTCGCTCCGATGCGAATGGAGGGGAAATACGGCTTCCTTCGAGGACTCTACCACCGGCACCTCGTGCCAAAATGGCTTGCCGGGATTGATGCGATCGTGACCCCGAGCGCCGCGACCAAGGCGGACCTCATCGAATTGTACCGGGTGCCCGCTGAGAAGATCACGGTCGTTCCAAACGGTCTTGACCACGAGACCTTCCATCCGGGAGATCGGGAGGAAAGCCGGGAGCGCGTCCGGGCCGCCTATGGCCTGGAGGAGCCGTTTTTCGTCTATGTTTCCCGGCTGGAACACCCGGCAAAGAATCATGTTCGTCTCCTCGAAGCCTTTCAGTTATTCCTCGAGGCGAACGACGGGCCCTATCGGTTGGCGCTCGTGGGAGGCGACTGGCAAGGATCGGAGATCATCCGCGAAATGGCGGCGCCGCTCGTCGCGACCGGACGGGTTGTCATTACCGGGTTCGTGCCGCGCGAGGACATACCGCATTTCCTCCGCTCCGCCGAGGCGATGGTCTACCCTTCGCTCTACGAAGGCTTCGGACTACCGGTCATCGAAGCCATGGCCTGCGGCACTCCGGTCGCCTGCTCCCGGTGTTCCTCTCTCACGGAAATTGCGGAAAATAAGGCGTTGCTATTTCATCCTGAATCGGTGGAAAAGATCGCTGGTTCCATGCTGAGCCTGGCATCGGACGCCGGGCTTCGCGAAATGCTCGGCCGTGAGGGGATCGCGCATGCGGCCGCTTTCAGTTGGGAGCGAAGCGTCCGCGAAACCATCGCCGTCTGGAAAGCCGGCAAATAATGTCCTCAAAGTAGCCTCAAACGAATGCCTGCTATCTTCGACCTCACGTTCTCTCCTCTGACCCGTGATGCTTTTTTCGCGGAAATTGATCGCCGAATCTCGGCCCAGGAGCCGGGGTACGTGGTCACGCCGAATCTCGATTTCGCGCGTATCGCCGCACGCGCCCCCGAATTCCGTGCCGCTCTCGACGACGCGGCGATCAGCGTTTGTGACGGGGCCATCCTCTATTTCCTGCTGAAACTGAAGGGGGATCCGGTGCCGGAAAAACTCAGCGGCTCCGACCTTACTCCCGCCCTCTTGGAGTTCGCCGAGGCGAAGGGCTATCGGGTTTTCCTCTTCGGGAGTGACGAAGCGACGTTGCGCGATGTCGAGCAGCGCTTCCCGAAGGCGGTCGCGGGTTGGGAATCGCCGCCGATCCGGCCCCGCATTTGGGAAGAGGACGAGCTAAACCGGGACTATGTGGAGAAGATCAGGGCCTCGGGCGCCGATATGGTCTTCGTCGCTTTGGGAGCGTTGAAGCAGGAATTCTGGGCCCGGAAATTCCATCGGGATTACAACGTGCCGCTGACTTTCTGCATCGGGGCGAGTCTCGATTTCATTAGCGAGCGAGTGAAGCGGGCGCCGAGGGTCTTCAGTGCGATCGGGCTTGAGTGGGCTTGGCGGCTCGCGATGGAACCGCGTCGACTCTGGAAGCGCTATTTCGGTGACGCCGTGTTCCTTATTACGAATTTCCGCCGCGCCTTCGCCGCCAAATGATGGATTCCACGGAGCCCGCGAGCGCGGGGCGCATCCTCCACGTGCCGCGCCGCTTCGCGCTCGACAAGTGGGGCGGCACCGAAAGTGTCATTCTGAACCTGTGCCGCCAGCAAATCGCTCGCGGGGGGGCGCCGGAAATCCACACTTCCCGCGCGTTAAGCTCGGTCGCCGAAGAGAAGTGGCAGGGGATCCCGATCCGACGGTATCGTTATTTCTATCCCTACGTTCCGCTCCGGGCCGCCGAGCGCGCGGCCTTTGATCTCAAGGGTGGAAATCTCTTCAGCTTTTCACTCTATCGAGCGCTTCTCCGTGCGCCGGATGTCCGCATTTTCCACGCGCATTCCTTGAAGCGCCTTGGTGGCGAAGTCCTCACCGCTGCCCGGCGCCGGCGAAAGCCTTGCGTGGTGACCATCCATGGCAACTACTTCGACGTCCCCGCCGACGAGAAGGCATCGATGGAGGGGAATTGCGGGCGCTTTGCCATCGAGTGGGGGAAAGTTCTCGGAGGCCTCTTCAAGAGCCGTTCGTTGCTTGATGATGCCGATGCGATCTGCTGTGTCGGGCATTCCGAATATGAGGCGGCTCGGGCCTCGCTTCCCCATGACCGCGTCTACTACTTGCCCAACGGGGTGAATATCAAGCCGTTCGAAACGGCGAATCGCGACGAATGGCGCGCGCGCCTCGGATTCACCGGCAAAGATTTCCTCTTTGGATGCATCAGCCGTATCGACCCTCAGAAAGGCCAGACGCGGCTTCTGGAAGCCTTGCGCGAAGTTCTTCGGAAATCGCCCGAGGCCGCCGTTGTCGTCGCCGGCCCCGTCACCGATCCTGCTTTTGGTCGCGAGGTCGCGGAACGCGCGCGTGACCTCGGCGACCGCGTGCGCGTTCTCCCCGCCGTTGAACCCGAGGGAGTTGAACACACGGGGCTGCTCGCCGCCCTCGATGCCTTCGTCCTGCCCTCGCGCCACGAGCCTTTCGGCATTGTCATTCTCGAGGCGTGGGCCGCCGGCAAGGCGGTCATCGCGTCCCGGATTGGCGGGCTCGTCCACCTGATCGACGATGGCGTCGATGGGTTGCTCAGCGACCCCGGTGACACTTCCGACCTTGCCCGCCAGATGGCGCGCCTTATCGCCGAGCCGGTACTGGGTCAGAGGCTGGCCAAAGCCGGCGCCGCCAAGGTCCGAGCGGAGTTCGCCTGGTCGCGGGTCTACGAGCGGATGGAGGCGATATACCAGCGCGCTGAAGCAAGGCGCTGAAGCAAGGCGCGCCCGGCTTCAGGATGGTTCGATTCGACGCGGCTCAATCGCTCCGGACCGACCAGCCGATTTCCTCGCCGGCGAACATCGGTACCACGGTTCCTCCATAGCTCTCCGGTATTTTCATCGGTTGCCGCGAGAGCGTGATCGATTTCGCGGGTGGATCGACACCGTAGATTGCCCGCGCGTTATCGGAAACGAAAGCCTGCAGGTTTTCGAGGCCGTGGTGTTTCTCGAAGAGTTCGGCCAGCACCGGGAGCGCGATCGGGGCGGTGAAGACGCCCGCCGCGCAACCGCAGCATTCCTTTCTGCTCCGGGGGTGGGGGGCCGAATCGCTACCGAACATCAGTTTGGGATGTGCCCCGAGGGCGGCCGCAAGCAACGCCGCCCGATCCTCGGGCCGTTTGGCGATGGGCTTGCAGAACAAATGCGGATTCAAAAGCCCCCCCGCGACATCGTCCAGAGTAATCAGGAGGTGCTGGAGCGTCACGGTCGCGAAAAGATTCTCGAACGCGTCCAGCAAGGCCACGGCCCCGGCCGTTGTGATATGCTCCATGGTGATCCGGAGCTTCGGGAAGGTTTCCGCCAGGTGCCGGTAGATCGCAAGGAACTCGCTCTCCCGGTCCATCACGAAACCGTGGGTTTCCCCGTGAACCAACAGGGGAATGCCCTGTTCCTCCATGCGTCGGATGGTCGATTCCGCCGCATCGATCGCCTTGACTCCCGCTTCCGAGTTCGTCGTCGCTCCCGCAGGGTAAAGCTTGATCCCGAGGAGGTGCGGACGCGCCGCCGCCAGTTCCTCGTCGCTGTAGTCCCGGAAAAACAACGTCATGAACGGCATGAAGACGTGTCCGGAGGTCGCCGCTGCCACCTGCTCGCGGTAGGCGAGCAGGTCGGCCAGCGAATCCACGGGACGGACGAGGTTCGGCATCACGACGGCACCCGCGAAATGGGCTGCCGAGAGGGGCCCCACGAGACCGAGCATTTCCTTCTCGCGGAGATGAAGGTGCATGTCGAGCGGCCGGTCGAGGGTCAGGGAATCAGTGGGCATGGGCTCACGATGGCCGGGGCGCCCGAAGATGCGAGTGGATTCTGCCTTCGTGGAATCGCCTTGCGTCGTGGCTCGTACTTGCATCTCCTGTCGGCAAGGTCATTATTGCCCTGAGCCATTTCGAGCCAGATCCTTTCAGAAGGACGTCTTCCGCCCATGAATTCCAAAGCCTTCTTCGCCTTCCTCATTGTCTCCGGACTCGTTTCGTTCGGAATCATCCTTTTCTTCGCCAAGCGGCATCCCAACCCCAGGTTCC
>JAHEDC010000675.1 GCA_024641425.1 Verrucomicrobiales bacterium
ACAATAGCTTGCTGGCGTTCGCGCCGGAGACCGGAACCTGGGGAGACCTCGGTTCGTGCACGGGCGCGGGAGCCTCGGAATTCCAAGTGTATGGCGGGAGCCTCTTCTACAGAATCGGATCGGCATACTATCACAACAGCCTTTCAACGTTCTCTTCCAACTTCGGCCGCTGGGGGCTTGATGGCGTGTGTACCCAAGCGGGGGTCACGAATTTCAGGGTGTCGAACAGGAAACCTTACTGGAGCATCTCCGCGACTTCATATCGCAACAGCATTGGCCTTTATTCCCCCGCGACCCTCGCCTGGAGCGAAATTGAAACCGTTAGCGGGATGCTGCCTCCGCCGGATGCTCCTGATCCGTCTTACGATCCCTGCGCCTACGCGTATATCGGTCCTCCGGCCGCGCCCACGAACGTGACTCTGTCCAACGCGACCGTCTCGGAAAACCTGCCGCCGGGGACACCTGTGGGCACCCTGAGCACGACCGATCCGAATCCGGGAGACACTTTCAGCTATCTGCTCGTGAACGGTGCGGGTGACGGGGACAATGGTGCCTTCACGATCAACGGCTCCGTGCTAAAGACGGCCGCTGCCTTCAACTTCGAAGCGAACGGTAATTTGAACGTTAGGATAAGAACAAGCGATCAAGGAGGGCTGTTTTTCGAGAAGACGTTTGTCATCGTGGTTCTGGATCAGTTGGAAAGGCCGTTTCAGATCCTGGACATCAGCGGTGACTCTATGACCGGATTCACCATCCAGTGGACTTCCGAGGCCGGCTATTTCTACCAGGTCCAGTACTCCGACGCGTTGCGGACTGACGATTGGCACGACGTCGGAGGCGAGCAGACTGCCGCCAGCGGCGAGAGCGAACTGACGTATACCGATGTCCCGTCTGTCGGTCGAAGTTCCGGATTCTATCGCGTGCGGAGATCGGAGTTCCCGTAGGGGAACCTGAAGGAGATGACGGCAAGGGTTTGGCCTCCTATCGCGGGACATTTCCCGGTTTCGGGATATCACTGGCGAGGTGGGCTCGCTCGCCGATGGATGGGGGATAGTCCGCGGCATTTCCGGAAGCGCCCGCCGAGGGTCGGGCGGCAGGAACCTCGCTTTCGGATGCGATGAGGTTCCCGATGGAACGGATTCCGTCTTCCCTCTTCCGCATGCATCCGGAATAAAATGGTGGCAACGGAGCGCTCTTTCCGCTTAGAATGCAACGATTCCGTGATCGCGGAGTTGTATTTTCAAGATCAAAAAACACCAAATAATCCATGTCGAATCTAAACCGTAGAAAATTTCTAGGCCAGGTCGGCCTTGCGGGTGCCTCCGCGCTGGCCGTGCCGAACATCCTCCGAGCACAGGGCGCCAACGGGAAGTTGCAGTGTGGCTTTGTCGCTGTCGGAGGTCGCGCGGAAGCCCATACCGGTGCCGCGCACCAACTCGGACTCCAGTGTATCGCCTTCGCCGAAGTGGACAAATCCCGCTGGGGGGGCGTCCACAACAAGGAAGGGTGGAAGGACGCCAAGGGTTACACCGATTGGCGGAAAATGTTCGAGAACCACGGCAAGGATCTCGACGTCGTCTTCGTCGCGACTCCCGACCATAGTCACTTCTCGCCTTCGATGACTGCCGTGTCCATGGGCATCCATTGCTACACCGAGAAACCGCTCACGTGGTCGGTGCGCGAGGCACAACTCCTGACCGCAGCCTATAAGGCGAATCCGAAGGTCGTGACCCAGATGGGCAACCAGGGCCACGCCGGAAACGGGTGGCGGCTTGCCTATGAGTTCGTGAAAGGCGGATCCATCGGCGACATCACCGAGTTCCATACCTGGACCAACCGGCCGATTTGGCCTCAGGGTGGCAAGCGTCCTGAAGGCGAGGATCCGATTCCGGCTGATCTCGATTGGGACGCTTGGATCGGGCCGGCACCGATGCGTCCGTTCAAGAAGGACGCCTACCACGCCTTCAAATGGCGAGGGGTCGTCGATTTCGGATCCGGAGCGCTCGGAGACATGGCCTGCCACACCACGGATGGCATCTACTCGATCATGAAGCCCGGGTATGCGGCCTCCGCCGAGCCGATTTTCATGACCGCGCCCGTCGATGACCAATGGCCGGCGGGAATGACGATCAAGGCGACCTATCGGGAAAACGCCGATCGCGGCGGATTCACGACCTATTGGTACGAGGGCAAGAAGGACGGTCAACCCAATATGCCTGAGGTTCCCGAAGAACTCGCCAAGGACGGCAAGAAATTGCCCGAGACCGGCAACCTGATCATCGGAACCAAGGGCAAGCTCCTTGTGCAGGGCGACTACTGGGAAAGCCCGCGTCTTATCCCCGAAACCGCGCAGAAGGCGTTCGGCAAGCCGAAGGAACTCCTTGAGCGTTCGCCGGGCCACCATGAGGAATTCGTCATGGCGTGCAAGGGCGAGAAGCCCCGGGAGTTCAGCCAGTCGAACTTCTCCTACTCGGGCCCGATGACGGCCAACATCCAGCTTGGCAATCTTTGCGCCCGCGCGGGCAAGAAGCTTGAGCTGAACGAGGCTGGGGAGATCACGAACGACAAGGCGATCAACGAACTGGCCTGGCGCGAGCCGCGAGCCGGGTGGGGGCCGCTCGAAACCAGGGTCTGATTCGGGCAAGGCCTCGACTCAACCGATTCAGGAACGCGCGCATCGGAGACGGTGCGCGCGTTTTTTGACTTCCGGGGGAGGAGCGCGGGT
>JAHEDC010000214.1 GCA_024641425.1 Verrucomicrobiales bacterium
CTCTCCCGTTAGAATGGGCTGATTCACGACACTTTCTATCGACACCAACTTTCCAGTCTTCGTCAATACACGCGGATAGGCCACCGTCGTTGTCTTCCGATCTGAGAGTGCATTCTCTATGCGTTTCCTACTCTCGTCGGCGTCCAACACTTCGACGGCGGGTCGTTTCTCCTCCACTTTCCCATCGTGTTCGAAGAATTTCACTTCGAAGGCGATCTCAGCACCCTCGTCGGCGGTATCTTTCAGCAGCTCCGACCGCTTTTCAAAACCCGCGCCGAGCTGTGCCTTCCGATCAATCGATTCGCGCGCGGACGCTCGCAACTGCTTGGTGTCAGACCTGGCTTTCGCAGGTGCAAGACAGGCGCAACCGCCTGCGAATAGCAGGGCCCCGGCGGCGAGGATTCCCAACATGGATTTCTGTGTTTTCGTCATGGTCATTTCGTTTTCAGTGAGTCGCCCAGGGTTGCGCAGCCGCCCCAGCCGCCATGCGAGCATGATCCAGAAGTCCCCGTGCGACAGATGCGCGCGTTCATGTTCCAAAGCAAGGCGGAGACCCTTTTCGTCGCTTTTGTGTGACCAGTCCTGTGGAACAACCAGAACGGGACGTTTCCACCAAAAGGAAAAGGGGCCGCCTCCGGTGTTCATCGTCATAACGGAGACCGGGCCGGGTAGACTCCCATCGAGTGGTCGCAAATGACGACAAAGCAAGGCCAGCCGTAGGACCTGCCAAAGGGTGTTTCCAATGAGGAGCGCGCCTATCGCAAGCCAGACGCACCCTGCCCAGACGCTCCATCGTCCGGGACGGCCCGAAGGCAAACTCCAAGATGCGAAACGCAGCCCCTCAGTTTCCACCATACGCGGCAGCGCGACGACTTCGCCTTCCGAAGTTACCTCGACAACAGAATCTGGAAACAAGATAGGTAACGCCATGCCGGGCGGCCGGAACAACAGGAGCGCGGGTGCGAGGACGAGCAGCGCCAGCAGGACCGCAGAGCCACGAAGTGCTATTCGAAGCGGCAATCTCATGCTCAGGGTGCCAGCGCCCAGCAGCGAAAACCCGAGGCTCAACACGGCCAGATACGGTGCCATTCGGAAGAATGTGTCCATTATTTCCATCGGGATGGTTGCGATCTCAACGCGGCGTCCGCCTCGTCGAGGATCGCACGAAGCTGCTCGATCTCCTTTTGCTTCAGTCCCTCGCCATTCACCAGACACTGCACCAGCGCGACGGGCGAACCTCCGAAGACTTGCTCTCCGAAAACATCGGCTATCTCCCCCATTCCTTCCTGCTCGCTGATCGTCGGGCGATAGAGATAGGCGCGGCCTTCCTTCTCCCGCGTGATCCAACCCTTTTCTTCCAGCCTTCCCAACAAGACATGCACCGTTCCGCGCTGGAGCGGGGAATCGGGACGACTTTCGTTCAGGATCGCAACAAGCTCCACGACGGTTGCCCTTTCACGACGCCAGAGCGCCCGCATAAGATCGGTTTCCAGCGCGGAAAGTTTTTGGCGCGGCTTCGGCATCCCGTTTCATATGCGACAAATGTCGCTTTTATAGGACTCCGTCCTCTCCAAACGCGAAAGCTTCGCGTTTGAGGCACGACAGACCCCTTGAATAGTGAATTCTACCGTCGCGGCATTTCGTGGAGGTAGGGGACTTCCCCGTCGATCTCATGCGGCCCGGAGGCGTTTGCGCAGGCAGCTCACGTCGCCTTTCAGGGTTGCCAAGCGGACGTCCCGAAATCCGTGCGTCTTCCCCTTAGCAGGGGCCTCCTCCCCACCCGGAAAAAACTCCCATCGGTCCGAATGAATCGCTCCTTCCGCCTTTCCGACCAAGCGGGAAAAACAACCTTCCCGCAACTTTTCTCCTTTTTTCCGGGAGCAATGAGGAGGAGATTCACCGCCATCCTTTCTGGCTGCGTTGATTCGGCCGCCCGTTCCGCTGTTCATGAAAAAACCACTATTTCACTACTTCGGATGGCTCGTTCTCGGGGCTCTGGCGCTGGCTTTCCCGGAAGACACGCACGCCGGTCCGAACGTCGGCGGCTTGAACGACATCAAGCAGTTCAACGGCGCGAGCATTCTCAGCGACAACTGGAGCGATCCCTTCAACTGGACCAACCTCGACCCGCCGGTCGAGGGCAACCAGGCCAGCTCGTTCAATAATTCCTTCTTCGGGCTCAGCTCCGAGCGGCATATCGAGTATGACGTCCCGGCGGGCCGCTGCTACGTCATCCTGACCTTCGGCGGTGCGCACCGCATCACCGGCGGGAAACCGCTCGCCTTCAACATCGCGGTGCGGGCGGAGAACGCGCAAAGCTTCCGCACGGTGCTGGAAGAGGGCGGAGTGACGGCGGCGATCTCGGGAGGCGGCGCAGGAGGCGGCGGCACCGATTTCTTCGTCGAAGACGGGGCGGAGCTGGAAATGAACGGACTCGACCTGCGGGCCGACTCGGTGATGTCCTGCGGCGGGACCAACCCCGGTCTCGCGGGCCGGGGGCCGGCGCGCCTCCTGATCAACGGCCCGATCACCTCGCCGAACGACGCACGCCTGTTCCTCCGGGGCACGAAGCCCGGCGGCAGCTTCGAGTTTACCCGCGCGAATTCCTTCGCCGGTGAGGTCCGGGTCGAGGCCGACGCTTTCCTCCGCGTCACACACAAGGACGCGCTCGGCGCGACCACCGGCCTGACCCGTGTCACCAACGGTACGCTGGAATTCGCCCTGAGTCAGGCGGTAACCGTGGCGGAGCCGATCCGGCTGGAGGCGGGAAGAATCCGCCTCTTCCCCGTCGGCGCCTTGGTGCCGACGCTGACCTTTTCCGGCGAGTTCGACTGCGGCAGCGCCTTCAATGCCTCCGGGCCCCGAATCCTTGACCTCGGCCAGTCCGTCGCCTTCACCGGCGCGGTCACCGGTTCCATCACCGCGAACGGCAGGACCCGCACACTGACCTTCGGAGGGACGGCCACGAACGCGTTTTTCGAGCTGGAGACCGATGCCGACGTGACGCTCGCGAAGCCGAACGGCGTCGAGGCGGTGCGGTCGCTCGACGTGGACGCCGGTGCGACGGTAGTTTGGAACGCCGACGAGCAGATCGGCGATCCGGCGACTGGGGGCGGCCTCCTGACGCTGAGCGGCGGCGCTGTCGCCGAACTCGGCGGTCACCGGGAGACCATGGAACTCATCCTCGGCCGCTCGACGGTGCGCCTTGGTTCCGGAAGCGTCCTGCGCGTGACGAGGTTCCGGGGTGGCACCGACTCCCTCATCGAGGGTGCCGGAGCGGTGGAGATTTCCGGCAGCCGATTCTTCAGCGCGGGCGGTCGCTGCGTGATCCAAAGCCGGGTCATCCCAGCCGGCACCAATCCGCGCCTCTTTGTCCTCGGGGGAAGCCAGCCGAGTAACCGGCTTATCCTCGACGGCGTGTGCACCGTCCCGCTGGTGCTCCGGCCCGGCATCGTGGAGGTGAACTCGACGAGCCCGGCGGCGGATATATTTTTCGAGAACGAATTCTCGCGCTCCGGCACTCTCCTCGGCAGCGGCACGGTGGGAACGATCGGGGCCGAGCAGATCGCCAACGGCCTCCTTTCGCCGGGTCGTTTCAATGAGCCCGGCATCCTTCGCTCCGGCAACGTCACGCTGAAGTCAAACCTCACCTTCCGCGCCGAGCTGCGCGGCACGACGCCTGGCAGCGGCCACGACCAGCTCGCCGTCACCGGCACGGTCGATCTCGCGGGAGCCATGCTCGTGGTCGACTTCGCCGGCTTCACGCCCGTCGCCGGCACCTCGTTCACGATCCTTTCCAATGATGGCACCGACCCGGTCATCGGCACCTTTGCCGGAATGCCGCAGGGCGCAACCGTCCTCGGCGGACGCTTCGTGATCAGCTACATCGGCGGCTCGGGCAACGACGTCGTCCTCACCGCCGTCGCGCCTCCCACCGGAGTCACGCGCACCTGGACCGGAGACGGCAGCAACGACTTCTGGAGCACGGCGCAGAACTGGAGTCCGGCGGGCGCGCCGCAGAACGGCGACGCCCTCGTCTTCCCGTCGAACACGCCGCGCCGCACGAACATCAACGACCGTTCGAACCTCGCCGTGCAGTCGCTCACGCTCAGTGGCGGCCCCTTCACCCTCGCGGGCAATCCCATTGCGCTCGCCGGCGGCCTCACCGTCACCGGCACGATCCTGATCAACCACTCGGTGCAGTTTCCCATCAGCCTCACCGCGCCGCAGACCTTCGCCGTCGGCCCGCAGTCCGTCACCCTCACGCGGGAGATCGAAACCAATGGCATGGCGCTCACGTTCCGCTGCGATGGCACGCCCGGCATCTCGGCGATGACCTGCAACGGCGTCATCAGCAGCGGGGCGGGCGACCAGTTCGTCAAGTCCGGCAACGGTCTGCTCCGGCTTGGCGGCGCGAGCACGACGCGCGGAAATTTCCACATCGAGCGGGGAGTCGTCCGGCTGACTGACTCCGCCGCGCTCGGCAGCCGTGTCGGCACGACCACCGTAGACGCGGGCGCGGAACTCGTCCTCGCCGGTACCGATCTCGCCTTCAACGAGCCGGTCGAACTCATGGGCAAGCTCACCATCGCCGACGACGCCGGCACGGTTGCGATCAGTGATCCGATCTACTGCGCGGCCACGGCGGAGATCTTCGTCAGCGCGACCGGCGTCACGCAGGTGAACATGTTCGACGAACTCGTCGGCATCGCGTTGAAGAAGTCCGGCCCCGGCGCGATGAACATCACCGGCGCGAAGACGAAGTCGCTCGAGGAAGGCATCACCATCGACGCGGGTCGGCTCGTCGTCACCGGAACGTCAGGCGTCATCGCCCTGCCAGGCAACACGACCGTGCGCGGCATCCTGGAGATCAGACAGCGCAATGTCACCGAGCCGGACAGCCAGGTGATCATTGGAGAAGGCGGCACCCTCGTCTGCGACTCGCCCGAGATCGCCTTCGCGGGTGTCACCATGACCGGCGGCACGCTCACGACCGATGGCAACGGCATGTCCCTGAACGGCCCGGTCACCATCCTGCCCTCCGCCACGACCTCTCTCATCAGCGGCAACGTCACGCTGCCCGGTGGCATCAACGACTGGAGCATCGCCGACGGTCCGGCGGTCGAAGACCTGCGTGTCACCGCGCAGCTCCGCGAGGCTGTGCTTACCGACGCCGAAGTCCGCCTGAACGGCGCGGGCACCAGCGTCTTTACCGCCAACAACAGCATCGACCAGTTCACTCTCCTCGATGGCAACGCCACCTTCCAGGGCACGAGCACGAACACCGCCCTCCGGATCTCCGGCGGCACCGCGCGCGCCGCGGGCCGCTTCCTCGACGTCGTCGTCGCGGGCGGAATCCTCGCGCCTGGCGCGGGCCTCGGCCAATGCACCGTCCTCGAGGTCGACGGCACGGGCGGACGCTTCGACTTTGAAATCAACGGAGCCGCCAGCGACCGCATCGTCGTCACCGGCCCCGGCGACGCCTGCGATCTCTCCTCCTCGCCGCTCGCGCTCCTCCAGTCCGCCGCCCCCGCCATCGGCACCGTCCTCACCCTCGTCGACGTGCAAGGCAGCGGCCAAATCCGCCCCTTCCGCGGCCACCCGGAAGCCACCACCCTCTTCGCCGGAACCCAGCGCTACCGCATCAGCTATGCCGGCGGCGACGGCAACAATGTCACCCTCACCGCCCTCGCTCCCGCTCCGCCTCCCGATCTCCGCTTCACCAGCCTCAGCGTCACCGAGAATCTGGCGAAAGGCTTCCGTAGCCTCCACGTCACCGTCTCTGGCGGCGAGGGCGCCATCGGCCTCGGCATCCCCTTCGAGACCTCCGCGAACCTCGCCGCGTGGGAACCCCTGCCCTTCCTCCTCTTCGGCGACCCAGCCGGAAACATCAGCTTCGAGTTCAAGGCTCCCCTCGACGACGAGGGCTTCTTCATCCGGGCTGCGGCACCGTGAGCCTCTCCAAAAATGTATCTTGCAACCGTCCGCAGGGTTGTCCGGTTTAATACAGCAGGGGTCGGAGCTCATGAAGAATGGAGATCGG
Organism: Verrucomicrobiales bacterium; assembly: GCA_024641425.1. Taxonomy (GTDB): domain Bacteria; phylum Verrucomicrobiota; class Verrucomicrobiia; order Verrucomicrobiales; family DEV007; genus JAHEDC01. Next base: position 6,044 of record JAHEDC010000214.1, read on the forward strand.
GGATACGCGCCTCCCGGCGGGGAAAGGATCAGTTGTCCCCCTCGGCCACAGCGCGATAGCGGCGAATTCCGATCCGAAAAGCGCACCGCAAAAACGCCGGATCCAATGCTACCGCCGCAACATTTGGTGCAGGTACGCCACTTCCCCGTCGATCTCATGCGGCGCGGAAACCGTGAGGGCGACTTCGAGGCGGATGATCTCCCGGAGGCGTTTGCGCAGGCGGCTCACGTCGCTCTTGAGGGTGCCAAGGGGCCGGCCTGAAATTTGCGCGGCTTCCTCGTAGCTTGGCGCCGCTTCGGATCCGGGGAGGAAGCGCCGGAGGAGCGAGAACGAATCCGCTCCGACTTCTCCTTCGACCCGCCCGATCGCGCGGACCAGAATTTCGACCGCCCAGGCCCGGTCGAAATCCGGATCGCCCTCCGCGGCCGGTGCCATCCATTCCTGAAGTTCCACCGCCTTCTGTCCGCCCCCCCGCTTCGCCGCGTGCGCGGCTTCCAGCTGATGGGAAAGATAGAATTTCAGCGCCCCCAGCAGGTAGGAGCGAAAACGCCCGCGCTCCCGGTCGGCCCGACGCAGGGTGCCGCGCTCCATGAGGTGCACGAAAAAATCCTGCGTGAGGTCGTCCTCTTCCCCCGGCCAGGGCCAACGTCGCCCGATGGCCGCCCGCACGGGAGCCCAGTAATTCCGGCACATGTCCTCCAGGGCGACCCGTCCGTTGGTATCGCCATGCAGGCTCGCCTGCGCGAGCATCGTCCAGTTGGTCGTGGGAAAGGACATCCGCCGGGAATTTAGCCGCAATCCCGTCCCGTAAAAACAGGAATCCGCCGGGGTAGCGCAACTTTTCCGCAACCTTCAGAAATTATTTCGGGAGCAGGGAGGATGAAAACCAATCCTTCCCGCCTTTTTATCGTCCTCATCGCGCTGTCCGTGAGCGTCGTGCCCACCCTCGAAGCCCGCCCCTCGGCCACCGTGCCGCTGCGCGCCCTTTTCGGGGGAAAACTCACCCTAACGCCCTCCGGCGCGGATGCCGTCACGATCCAGGCGACCATGCGCGGCGTCGGCGCGCCCTTCGGCCCCGCGACTGCGCTGGCCACCTGGACGACGAGTGCCACCCGGCTGGCCGGGCTCCAGACCGGGCTGGTCGATGAACTCACGATCGGCAACGGCACCCTCGTGGCCCGCACCTGGCTTGGCACCGTCGCGGGTCCGTTCTCGGGAAAACTCCGGCGGCTTGCCTCCGGAGCCATCGTTTTCCAGAGCGAATATGTCCTCACCTCCGGCACCGGCTTTCTCGCCCTGGCGAACGGCCCGGGCACGATGCTCGGCCTCGCGGATCCCGCGACGCTCGATTTCCGGCTCTATGTCGAGGGAGTCCTCACGAATCGGTAGTGGCGTGCGGAAAACCTCAGCCGCGCCGGATCGTGCCACTTTTTCGCAACCTTTGGATGTTTTTCCGGGAGCAGGGGGTATGAGACCTGCTTTTATGCGCCCTTTCCTGTTCCTCGTTGCCGTGGCCTACTTCGTTGCGATGGACACCGCACCCGCCGCGACCCGCACCTGGGACGGCGGGGACGGCGGGGACGGCGGGGACGGCGGGGACGGCGTGAATACGAACTGGAACGCCGCCACGAACTGGAACCCGAACACCGCTCCGAACGCCGGGGACACGCTCGTTTTTCCGGCGGGAGTGGCGGCGGCGGATCAGGCGACGAACAACAACTTCGCCGCCAACACCGTCTTCGCCGGGCTCGTCTTCCAGACGGGCGGCTACTCGGTCGCGGGGAATGCCTTCGACCTCTCGACCACCGGCATCGCGCTGACGAGCGAGGAAAGCGGGACGACCATCATCACGCCGACCATCCGCCTCACGAACCACGGGGTGACGCTCGACTCGGGCCCGAAGGGCACCCTGCGCACGGGCGCGGTGAACCTCAACGGGAACCGCCTCATGCTCGACGGCAGCGGGCTCGTCGCTATCACCGGGCACATCTTCAACGCGAGCGGCACTCCGCAGTCCGACGTGTCCGGGATCCTCTACGGAGCCAAGGGCAGCGCCTCGCTTAAGGAAGGTGACTGGGATCCTATTCCGGACACGGGCCGCCCGCCGGAGAAGAGATTCTTTCTCCCCGACGGCCCCGAACGCACCCAATTCATGCGGCTCACCGTGACCGAACTCTGAACTCGAAGGCGGCGAAGGCCTGCCCCTCAGGGTAACGTCCAGATGCCCCCAAATTCCCGCCGGCGTGCGTGCTGGAGGGAAACCTCCCCACCCCGACCGGTTCTTTTTTGGAACCATTCCGCGCCTCGCCGGTATGGTCAGAAGACAAAACCATGGACGAGGATCAGGAAACCGACATCATCAATCGCGTGCTCAACGGTGAGACCGACGCCTTTGCCGGACTCGTCGAGGCCTACGGGCCCCTGCTGCAACGGGTGATCGCCGGGATCCTCAACGACCAACGCCACCTGGCCGAGGAGATCACCCAGGATGTGCTGGTGGAGGCCTTCCGGCGGCTGCCAAACTTCGATCCGGCCCGCAGTCCTTTCCGCTCGTGGGTGCTCATGATCGCCCGCAGCCGCGCCCTCACCGCCCTCCGCAAAAAGCGTCCGACCTACCGCGCGGTCGTCCCGGAGGTCGCGCAGATGCCGCCCGAACCCCGGGACGAGGTGTGGCGCCAGCTCGATGCCGCCCTTCACCAGCTCCCGGGCAAACAGAAGCGCGCCCTGCTCCTCTCCCAGATCGAGGGCTTGCCCTACCGCCAGATCGCGGAAATCGAAAACACCTCGGTGGGCGCGATCAAATCACGGGTGAGCCGCGCGCGCGATTTTCTCAAAGCCACGCTCAAACCAGACCTATGAAAGACACACTAGAACCCATCGATCCGCTCGAGGAGTGGGCCGCTTACCGCCGCACCGGAACGGTCTCCCCGCTTACCCGGAGCGTCATGGAGCGCATCCGAACGCAGCCAACGGACCACGCCCTTCCCCCGCTCCCCGGATGGACACGGACCGGCTTGAGCCGGATCGCCCTCGCCTGCCTCTGCCTGGCCGCAGGGATCGGGAAAGTCCTCCTCGTTCTTCACTTCGCCTTCTGATCGGCCCCCGCATAACACTAACAGAACCATCCCATGAATCCTGAGAACACCCCCCCACAAGTCGGCCGGCTCCGCCGGCGTCAGCCCCTCGCCGCCGCCAACCTCTCGCTCCTCCTCGCCGGTCTCGGCCAGGTCTATTGTGGCGACATCCGGCGCGGGCTCGCCCACATGTGGGTCGTCGGCACGCTGCTCCTCGTGACCACCATTATCCTCGTGACCCCGATCGCCTCGCGGGGCACCGTGCTGTCGATCATCCTCCTCGCCTGGCTGGCCGCGACGGCGTGCTCCGCCTACCAGGCTTACGGGATGGCGCGCCGAACCAGGGAGGACTACCGGCTGAAGGATTACAATCGACCACTGGTCTACGCGGCCTTCGTCTTCCTGTTCCTCATCCCGGTCATCGGGTCCGGATCCCTGCTGCGCGCGAATTTCGCCGAGGTCTACCTTGTCCCGAACGCCTCGATGAGCCCGACCATCCCCGCCGGTTCACGCATCGTGGCGCGCAAGGACAGCTATCGCGACCACGATCCGGAGGTGAACGATCTCGTCGTTTTCAAGAACCCGGAGAACCGCCGCCAGACCTTCGTCAAACGGGTCGTCGCCACGGCCGGCGCGGTCGTCGAGATGCGGGACGGCGTCGTCTGGGTCGACGGCAAGCCGCTGGTCGAGGCTGACACGATCGCCCCCGACCAGGCGAACTTCCCGAAGACCACGGTGCCCGCGCATCACTGTTTCGTGCTCGGCGACCACCGGAGCAATTCGAGGGACAGCCGGCACTTCGGCCCGGTCGCCCACATCGCGCTGGTCGGGAAGGTGGTGCTCCCGCGCTGATCTCGAAAGGGTGCCCCACGAATATTTTTCACGCCCGGACGTAATCCTTTCGGGGGAAGACGCCTAATACCGGGCAGGTCGGTGACTCCG
>JAHEDC010000676.1 GCA_024641425.1 Verrucomicrobiales bacterium
AGACCGGCCGCATGGGTGGCCTGAACCGCCGCGAGATCGGCCACGGCGCCCTCGCCGAGCGCTCGATCCGCCCGGTGCTTCCGCCCGTGGACGAGTTCCCCTACGCCATGCGGATCAGCAGCGAGGTCATGGAATCCAACGGTTCGACCTCGATGGCGACCGTCTGTTCCGGCTCGATGGCCCTCTACGACGCGGGCGTTCCGCTCCGCAGCGCGGTCGCCGGGATCTCCGTCGGCCTCGTCACCGAGACCGATGAAAACGGCAACATCCTGACCCACAAGACGCTGCTCGACATCATCGGCTCCGAGGACTTCTACGGCGACATGGACTTCAAACTCTGTGGCACCAGCGAAGGCGTCACCGGCTACCAGCTTGACCTCAAGCTGCCCGGGCTCCCTCTCTCCATCCTCAATCAGGCCATCCGCGAGGCCAAGGCCGCCCGCACCAAGGTGCTTGAAGTGATGAACGCCGTCATCGACGCGCCGAAGTCCCTCAGCCCCCATGCCCCGCGCATCGAGAGCATCAAGATCGACCCCTCCAAGATCGGCGACATCATCGGACCTGGCGGCAAGATCATCAAGGGCATCCAGGCCGAGACCGGCGCCGAAATCAATATCGAGGACGACGGCACCGTGCACGTGTATTCCACGAAGCAGGAAAGCCTTGAGCGCGCCATCGAGATGATCCGCGACATCACGGCTGAGGTCGAAGTCGGCAAGGTCTATCACGGACGCATCGTTTCCACGACGAACTTCGGTGCCTTCATGCAGCTCTTCCCCGGCCGCGATGGCATGATCCATATCTCCGAACTCTCGGACCGCCGTGTGGCGACCGTCGAGGACGTGGTCAAGGTCGGTGACGTGGTCGATGCCAAGTGCATCGGGGTCGACGACAAGGGCCGCGTCAAGATGAGCATCCGCGCCACCCTTCCCGGCTACGTCGAAGGCGAGCGCGAGGAGCGCGGCGAGCGCCGTGATCGCGGGGACCGTGGCGAGCGCCGCGACCGTGGGGATCGTGGTGGCCGTGGCGACCGCGGGGGACGCGGCGAACGTCGGGACCGCCCTGAGCGTCGCGACCGTCCCGAGCGCGGCGACCGCCCCGAAGGCGGCGATCCGGCCCCTCGCGAAAACAACGACGGTGGTGGTACCAGCGAAGTCCGCTACGAGGACTAAGGCCCGGTAACACCGGATCCAGAGATTCTGTCTCCCGTGCGGGGCAGGTTTTCCCTCGGGGAAAGCCTGCCCCGTTTTGCAGAATAGGGTCAATTTTGGGCACTTCAAGGATCGCATTCTCAAAATCAAGAGTGATATTCTATAATTTTCTCGAAAATGGGTTGCGTAATTTGCAGGGTGTTTTATAATTTCAATACTGAATTAAATCTACAACACCGACGACCTCCTAAATCATGAAACCCAAGCGCCTTCTTCCTTTCTTCCTTTTCGCCGGTGTTTTGACAGGCGTTTATACCTTTGATCTCCGGAAGGCGTGGGCCGATGTGCCGGTGACGGTCGAGATGAACGCGGTCGAGACCGCGGTGGTGCCCGAGTAGGGGGGGGCGACCGGGTTGAGGGTTGAACAATTCGAGGAGCGGTGCCTCGTTCCGGAATGGATTGGTTTGAAACGCTTGTCGGTTTTCCGGAGGAGAATGCGGGTCAGGTTTGCTCGAAGCTGAGCGTCGAGGGAGAATTCCTGACCTCTGCCGTGAACGGCGGGACGTTCCGCTGCGGGGCGCTGGAAACGCCATCCCTTGCGGAGCTGCGGGAGCGGACGGCGACGATCCGCAGGCGCCTCCCGGAACGGCTCCGCGTCTCCGAGGTCGTGGGGGATGTGCAGCGGATTCACCAGTCGCCGGAAGAAGATCGCACGCTTTTCCAGGTGGCGTCGCAATTCAACCTGCTAGAGATGATCGGCCCCGGCGTGACGCCTGAGAAGGGGGTCGGAATCTACGGAATGGATCGCACCCAAGGCCCAGCCTGCGCCATTGCCTGCGGGGCGGCGACGATCCTGCGGAATTATTTCGTGGAGATCGACGGCGGGATGGGACAGACGGCGGAGCGGCAGATCGACTGCCTGCGCGACCTCGGCGACGCGTTGGGAAACGCCGGGAGTGAACTCTGGACGATGCGGAACGGATACGCGCTCCCGACGGCGACCGGCTTGGAGAAGATCGCGGGGCGGCTGGGAAAGGCCGATGAGACGAAGAAGGACGCGCTCAGGGGTCTGCTTCGCATTGGGGTGCATTGGGACGCGGGCGTGACACTCGGAACCAGTTCGAATACCGTTTCACAGGTCTTCTGTTCGGCGCTGCCTGTCGCTTACTGCGCGTTCGGCGCGGAGCAATGGGAACCGTTCGCGCGGCTTGTGCTGGAGGCAACCTACGAGGCGACCTTTCATGCCGCCCTTTTGAATCGGGAGCGAACCGGCTCGTCCCGCCTCTACCTGACCCTCGTGGGCGGCGGCGCTTTCGGGAATCGCTTCGAATGGATCACGGAGGCCCTCGAGCGATCGCTGCGGATTTTCGCCGGCACCGGGCTCGACGTGCGGATGGTCAGCTATGGCGGGCCTACGCCGGGATTGGGAGTGCTACTCGGTTCCTGATTCCAAGGTGGCCGTCGCCTTTTCGAAGCGCACGGACTTGCTCGATCCCCACAAATAAACGGCCACGGTGAAGAGCATCGCGAGGAAGACAAGGACGGCGAGGAGTTTGGCGGAAGCGCGGATCA
>JAHEDC010000677.1 GCA_024641425.1 Verrucomicrobiales bacterium
GAAGATTCGTGCATCCGGCGTGCCTGCGAAACCACAATCGCGAGCAGAGTGGCGCTCAGCAGGGCCAGTCCGCTGGTCAGCTTGCGGGAGTTCACCTCGCACCCTTAACGCGAATGGGAGTCCGAAGCAAGTGTGGGGCGGATGGAGGCAAGATCGCGCACCGGGCCCTGGCCCACGGATGGCCGCGTTGCGAGCTTGCGCTCTTGGGCATTCTGGCGACAATTTATTATTCGCAACTCCAGTGAACTCTGGCACGCTGAAAACAAATATGAAAACTCGAATCACTCCCACACCCTCCGGTTTCCCGCGCCGCACCGGGGTTGCCCTGGCGCTGCTGCTGCTCCTGACCTGCGGCGCTCACGCCGCGGAGAAACTCAAGGTTCTCATCGTGGATGGGCAGAACAACCACGATGTCTGGCCCAAGTCCACCATCATGATGCGGCAGTATCTGGAGGACAGCGGGTTGTTCACCGTGGATGTGGCGCGCACGCACTACCTTTGGAAAGCGGAACGCGAAAAGAACTTTCTTCCCGTGGCCGGCGTGGGAGAGTCGGAGTTGCTGAAGGAGCCCCAAGCCGATCCTGATTTCAATCCGGATTTCACGAAATACGATGTGGTGGTGAGTAACTTTGGCTGGAAGGCGGCGGACTGGCCGGAAATCGCGCGCCGGGCGTTGGAGGATTACATGGCCAAAGGTGGAGCACTCGTCGTCGTGCATGCGGCCGACAACAGTTGGCCGACTTGGCCCGAGTTCAACAAGATGATCGGTGTGGGCGGCTGGGGAAATCGCAACGAGAAGGATGGTCCCTACCTCTATTACAACCAGCAGGGTGAGATCGTGCGGGATCCCAGTCCGGGCGGCTGCGGCAAGCACGCGCCCGCCAACGAATTCGTGGTGACCATGCGCGTCAAGGATCACCCCATCACCCAGGGACTGCCGGATTTCTGGATGCACTCGAAGGACGAATGCTACTCGCTGCTGCGTGGGCCCGCCGAGAACATGACCATTCTGGCCACCGCCTGCGACTCGCCGGCGTTACAGGAAGCGGGACGCAACGAGCCCATGCTGATGACGATTGACTATGGCAAGGGCCGGGTTTTTCACACCACGCTCGGGCACGATGATTACTCCTTTGAAAGCGTGGGTTTCATCACCACTTTTCTGCGCGGCACGGAATGGGCCGCCACCGGAAAAGTGACCCAGAAAATCCCCGCTGATTTTCCCGGCGTCGAGAAGCCGTCCGTTCGTCCGTTCAAACTGAAGCCGGTGGAGTAGTGCAAAGCTTCAGGCAAGAATGCTTTCCACCACGCCTGCCTGGCGGACGCCAGTGAGTTTCTGGTTGAAGCCCTGGGAGTGGTAGGTGAGCTGCTCGAAGTTCAGTCCGAGCAAGTGCGGGGTGCTGATCCCGCACCTGCACGGAATTCTCGGTGACCGGGTAACCGATGGGGTCCGTCTCGCCGTAACTGAACCCAGACTTCACGCCGCCGCCGTCCCTCCAAAAGGGTCGCACTTGAGTTGGTGAAGGAGGAAGTGTTTCTTTCGAGTGAGCTTTCAGCCGTAGCGGCCTTCGATGTATTCAGCGGTCTTGGGGTGCTTCGGTGTCAGGAAGAGGTCCTCCGTGCGGGAGTGCTCGATGATTTTTCCGAGCAGCATGAAGATGCACTCGTCACTGGCGCGGCGGGCCTGGGACATGTTGTGCGTGACGATGACGATGGTGTAGCGCCCCTTCATGGCGAACATCAGCTCCTCGATGGCCCGCGTGCCCTCGACATCCAGCGCGGAGCACGGTTCGTCCATGAGGATGATTTCCGGTTTGAGCGGCAGAAGCCGGGCGATGCAGAGCTTTTGTTGCTGCTCCAGCTGCAGCGACGTGGCTCTGGCTTGGAGTTTATCTTTCAGGTCGCTCCACAAGCCGACTTCCGTCAGGGCTTTCTCGACGGCCTCGTCCAACAGCTTGCGGGTTAATTGGCTGCGCTCGTGGTGGATCCGCAGGCCGAAGACCACATTCTCATAGACCGAGATCGGCAACGGGTTCGGGCGCTGGAACACCATCCCGACACTCTTGCGCAACTGGATGAGCGAAACGTCCGAATCGTAGATGTTTTTGCCGAGCAGCTTGATTTCGCCGGTGGTGGTCACGTAGCCGTAGCGTTCGTTGACGCGGTTGAAGCAGCGCAACAGCGTGGTCTTGCCGCAACCGGACGGTCCGATGAGCGAGGTGATGATCCCGTGCTTGATGTCGGTGTTGACATCAAGGAGCGCCTGAAACTTGGCGTACCAGAGGTTCAGGTTGCGGGTGGTGATGCTGTGCCGGGCGTCGTTCATCCGAAAATCCCCATCACGTAGTCGTAAGTTCGCCTGTCCTTCGGCTTGTCCCCGAAGATCACGTCGTTGCGGTCCAGCTCGATGATCTCGCCGTTCCAGAGAAACATGGTACGGTCCGCCAGCCGGCGGGCTTGCTGAGTGAGGTTGGTGACGAGGATGATCGTCATGTCCTTGCGCAGTTCCTTCAGCACGTCCTCGATGCGCATCGTGGTGACCGGGTCAATGGCGATGGAGAACTCGTCCAGGCAGAGAATCGCGGGCTGGTGCGAGAGGGCGCGGGCGATGGTGAGGCGCTGTTGATGGCCGCCGCTGAGTTTCGTCCCGAGACTGTCGAGGCGGTCCTTGACTTCGTCCCAAAGCGCGGCCTGGCGCAGGCATTGTTCGACAATCAAGTCCA
>JAHEDC010000215.1 GCA_024641425.1 Verrucomicrobiales bacterium
CCGGCGCGAAGGGTTCGATCTCGAATGCCGTCCCTGCGAAACCCCGGAACACCTCCTCGAGAGTCAGCGAGGGATCGGGAGCGGCAAAGGAAGCAATCCACGCCTCATGTTCGCGCCGCACGCGTGCCGCGTCCAAGATGTGATCGAAATGCAGGTGCGTCAGGAGGAGGGCACCCACGCCCATTCCTTGAGCCTTCAGCCAGTCGGCTACCCCTTCCGGGGCATCGACGAGCACTCCTTGACTGCCCCCGCGGGAAACAAACCACGCGTTTGTGGCTGCGATCCCTCCGGTGAATTTCCTGATATTGAGCATTATCGAAGTCCGCGAATCTAAAGGAATTGTGTAGACATCACACGGCGAGTGTCGGATGCTTTACGCCTTTGAAGGGTCGGTATTGAATCCGGCTCCCGCATACCAATACCCAAAAAAATGAGCTTCCCAAAGAATTTGATCGCGCCCCTCTACGCCTTCGCTCTGCTGGTTACCCCCGGCGCGGCTACCGCTCAGGACGAAAGGAAGGACAACACGAACTACGGCCAGGTCGCCATGTATGTCGCCGCGATGCTGGAGAACCGGCACTATTCCCGCCGCGACATCGACGACCAGGTCTCGGAGGAACTCCTCGGAGCCTACCTCGGATACCTTGATTACAACCGGCTCTATTTTACGGCCGCGGATGTCGCCGGATTCGAGAAGAAATATGGAACGAAGCTTGACAGCTACCTCAAGGAAGAAGGGGATATCTCGCCCGCGCTTGAGATCTACGAGCTCTACAAGAAGCGCGTCACCTCCCGCGTCGCCACGATCAAGGATTTCCTCGAAGGACGGGAGTTCAAGTTCGAGAGCGATGCCACCGTGGAGCGCCGCCGGAAGGACTCCCCTTGGCCGAAGGACGCCGCCGATGCGGACTCCATCTGGGAGCGCATGATCGAGAACCAACTCCTTGAGGAAGAGCTCGCCAGCATCGTCAAGGCCAAGGCCCTCGCGGAGAAAGCCGCGTCCGCCCCCCAGGACGGCGAGGAAAAAAAGGATGCCCCAGCCACCGCCAAGGAAGAGGAAACGCCCAAACAGAAGATCGTGGATCGCTACGAGCGCTTCCTCAAGAGCCTCGACGACAATGACGAGGAGGATATCTGCAATCTTTTCCTCTCCTCACTTGCCTCGCTCTATGACCCTCACTCGGAATACTTCAGCCACTCCGAGATGGAGAATTTCAACGTCAACATGGGCAACCACCTCTTCGGGATCGGCGCCCTTCTCCGCCTCGACGCGGAGGAAGGCTCTGCCAAGATCGAGGGGCTCGTGGTCGGCGGCCCTGCCGAAAAAGGGGGCGAACTCCAGATCAACGACCGCATCGTTGGGGTCGGCGAGGGCGCCGAAGGCAAAATGGTCGATGTCATGTACATGAAACTCGGTGACATCGTCGAACTCATCCGGGGCGAGGAAGGATCGACCGTGCGCCTTAAGGTCATTCCAGCCGAATCGGCCGACGATTCCATGGCCCGTGAGATTTCCATCGTCCGCGCCCGTGTGGACCTCAAGGACAAACTCGCCAACGCCGAGGTCATTGAAACCCTCGATGCCAAAGGAGACAAGACCCGCATCGGCTGGATCTACCTTGACTCCTTCTACCTTGACATGGAGGACGGTTCCGTCAGCACCACCCGCGATGTGCGCCGCCTGCTCGATCGCCTCGTGGAGAAGGAAGGGGTCAACGGTCTTGTCCTTGACCTTCGCGGAAACGGAGGCGGATCCCTTGAAGAGGCCATCAATCTCACCGGACTCTTCATCAAGAAAGGCCCTGTTGTTCTCCAAAAGGACTGGAAGGGGAAGGAATCTTCCCGTAGCTCGACCAACCGTTACCCCGTCTACGAGGGGCCGATGATCGTTCTTACGGATCGCAACAGCGCTTCGGCCAGCGAAATCCTCGCGGCCGCCCTCCAGGATTATAACCGAGCCCTGATTGTGGGTGACAAATCCACCTTTGGTAAGGGCACTGTCCAGACCATCATTCCGGTGGCCCAGTTCATGCCTCTCTTTCTTCAGGAAACCCGTGCGGGTGCCCTCAAGGTGACGATTCAGAAGTTCTATCGTATATCCGGCGGATCGACCCAGAAGCGTGGTGTCATTCCTGACGTCATTCTTCCCTCCTACCGGGATGCGCTGGAGACGGGAGAGGAATCCCTTGAGCATTGCCTGGATTACGATGAGATCAATCACCCGAAATACGCGCTTTTTTCCGATGAGGAGATGCCCAAGGAGACCTTGAACGAGAGAATGAAGGCCCGGATCGCAGAGAACCCGGAGTTCCAGTATACGCTTGAGGACACCGCACGCATCAAGGAGGAGTTCGACCGCAACGAAGCGAGCCTCAATCTCGCGAAACGCCTCGCCGAGAACGAGAAACTCCGTTCCATCCAGAAGGAGCGCAATGCTGCCCGCCGCGTGCGTTTCGCCGAAATCGAGGAATCCGAAAAGGGCAAACTCAATGTCTACAAGCTCACCCTCGACAACGTCGATGACGAATCCCTGCCTCTCGCCAAGGATTTCGATCAGAGCAAGCTTTCCGGAATGATCCAGAACCCGGAGGAAGCGGACGACATCGACGATACACCGAAATATCCCGATGGCTTCGACCCGACAAAACGCGAGACGCTGAATATCATGCGGGATTTCATCGATATCACGAATAGCGGCAAGACCGCCCAGGTAACGCCTCGAGCTGACGCGCCCGCCGTGCCGAACTGATTTTCGTCGAGCGCTCCGACGTTCCTATGGCGGAATCCATTCTTCCCCGCGTTACTCTCATCGAGCACCCGTTGATCCGGGTCCGGCTGAGCCGACTACGGGAGAAGACGACTCCGTCCCCGGAGTTCCGGGAACGCCTGCACGAAATCGCGCAACTCATGGTCTACGAGGTCACCCGTGGCTTCGAGACCCGTCCCATCCAGATCGAGACCCCGATCTGCGAGACGACCGGCCACGAGCCCGCCAGGCCCATCGTGCTCGTCCCGATCCTCCGCGCCGGTCTCGGGATGCTCACCGGCGTGCTTGCGATTCTTCCTGAAGCGAGCATCGGCCACATCGGTATGGCCCGCGACGAGCGCACCCATCTCCCCGAGAAGTACTACCTCAATGTCCCTCCTGGCATCGGTGACGCCGATGTCCTGCTCATTGACCCCATGCTGGCCACCGGACAGAGCGCGGCCGCGGCCGTCGCACAACTCAAATCGGAGGGTGCCACGCGCATTCATTTCATCTGTCTTGTCAGTTGTCCGGATGGAATCGCCCATCTCACCTCCGCCCATCCCGACGTCGCGATCTACACCGCCGCGATCGATGAGGAACTCGATGCCCGTGCCTATATTGTCCCCGGGCTCGGCGATGCCGGCGATCGTTACTTTGGAACCTCCGGCTAAGCCGGCGGATTATCGGGTGCAGCGAGTGGGTTTCCGACCATTTTCTTGCATCCTCTCCACTTTGGCCGTCCCTTACAAATGCCTTCCAACGCTCCTGCAAGCACCCAATTACTCCCCTCCGTCAGTTGGCGGGAATGGGTGGGCCTTCCTGATCTCGGCATCCCCGCGATCAAGGTGAAGGTCGACACGGGAGCCCGCTCTTCCGCCCTCCATACCCACGATTACACGATCGAGGAAACCCCGGACGGCCCCTTCGTTGATTTCCACGTGCATCCCCGCCGCCGCGATCCCTCCATCGTTATCGCCTGCCGCGCCCCTGTCACGGATTTCCGCGTCGTCAGCGACTCCGGCGGCCACCGCGAGACCCGTCCCTTCATCACCACACGCCTCCGCGTCGGAGAAATGGAGTGGGATGTCGAACTGAGCCTGACCAACCGCGAAACCATGCGTTTCCGCATGCTCCTCGGCCGCAAGGCCCTCGCCGGGCGGGTTGTCGTTGATTGCGGAGCTTCGTTCCTCCACGGACATTCCCTCTACAAGGTCTACCGCAAGTGGCCCCGCACACCCGTGCCCCCGGAAAACCCTTCCTCACCAACATGAAAATCGCCATCCTTTCCAGAAACCGCCGCCTTTATTCCACGCAGAGCCTTCTCAACGCCTGCGAGAAACGCGGCCACGATGTGCGGGTCATCGATTACCTGAAGTGCCACATGAACATCACGTCGCACAACCCGCGCATCTTCCTCGCGGACGAGGAACTCAGCGGCTACGACGCCGTCATTCCGCGCATCGGGGCCAGCCACACCTTCTTCGGCACCGCCGTCGTCCGGCAGTTCGAGATGATGGGCGTCTATCCCACCAACGAATCCGTCGCCATCTCCCGCTCCCGTGACAAGCTCCGCAGTCTCCAACTCCTCGCGAGGAAAGGCATCGGTCTCCCCGTCACGGCCTTCGCCCACGATCCGAAGGCCGCCAGCTCCCTCATCGAGATCTGCGGCGGTGCGCCCCTCGTCATCAAGCTCCTTGAGGGCACCCAGGGCGTCGGCGTCGTCCTCGCCGAGACCCGCAAGGCCGCCGAATCCGTGATCGAGGCCTTCCGCGGTCTCCAGGCCAACATTCTCGTCCAGGAATTCATCAAGGAAGCGGGCGGGGCCGATATCCGCTGTCTCGTCGTCGGGAGCAAGGTCGTCGCCGCCATGAAACGCCAGGGCAAGGAAGGCGAATTCCGCTCCAACCTCCACCGCGGCGGCACCTCCGAAGTCATCCGCATCACCCCCGAGGAACGCTCCACCGCCGTCCGCGCCGCCAGCGTCATGGGCCTCAACGTCGCCGGCGTCGACCTCCTCCGCTCCAACCACGGCTCCGTCGTCATGGAGGTCAACTCCTCCCCCGGTCTCGAAGGCATCGAAGCCGCCACCGGCAAGGACATCGCCGGCGAGATCATCAAGTTCATCGAGCAGAACGCCAGCGCCACCGGCACCCGAACCAAGGGGAAAGGGTAATTCCAAACGCCCCGGTAGCCCCGCTCAACTCCCGTCGAACGGGTACTTCTCCGCGCGGCCCTTCGGCACGCCGTCGCGAACTCAAATGCGAAGAGGGAGAACGCCCGCCCAGGGAATATCGGGCGAAGCGTCGCGGAACACCTCCCAGAACTCTCCTCGGCCAGGGAATTCCAGCCGGTGTATCCTATCCGGTCGCCATGGGCCGGTTCTCCGTGAAGATCATCGGTTGTCGGCTATTGATCACGATTGGTTCGACACGTGCGGGCCGTTGGCTAACGGGCAATGAGGCGACAATGGGCACCTGCGGCGCGGTTCCCGAGATGCTATTCCACGCGGAGAGGCTGAGCATGCCCGGCGTGGATTCCTTCTCAAATGGCTCGCTCTTGGCAGGCCTGCCCATCATCGCGACGAGATGCCGCGTCTTCAAACCGAGGGGCAGATGGGATTGCCGTCGGGCCCCCCGTTTCTGTCCCGAAGGATTCCGCCATTCTGGAATGAAAGCTGCGTGCGGGGGAAGAATGGGTTATCTTCCCGTTTCCACTGTCACGCCGCCTCCCGTTCGGGCTTCCAGAACGAAGCTGCCACCCATGATCGATCCCGCCGCGCCTCTTCCACCCGTTCCCGCCTCCCGCGAGGCGCGTTCCGACTGCGGGACGATCAAGGCGCTTTCCGACCGCATCGTCGAGGCCCAGCGGCCGATCCGGATTCTGGACGCGATCAAATGGGATGAGTCGGTGGAGGCCCGCTTCATGGCGAAGAAGGGCCGGGAGTTGCCGGACGTCGATCAGGATTACTACGCCTCCCGGCCCCTCGGTTTCGAACTCGACGAGAAGCGCCGCGAATTCCAGGACATCGAGTTGGAGATCACCCGCGCCCTCGGGAGACTCAGTCCGGTCGGCGGGATCATGCGCCGGATGTGCCGCGAATACCTGAACGTCCTCCGCATGCTGGAGGCCCGGGGCACCGGCGATTTCACCCTCCTTTCCCAGGAACTCTACGGCTCGACGAACGAGGCCTTCCATGCCGGTGAGCCGACCCTGGCCGATCTCGGAGAGCGCATTTCCCATTCCCTGGCCAAAATCAATCTCAGCCCGCTCATCGGCGACCTCCAGAAGGACATCTCGGGTGAGGATGCCATCGCCAATCTTGAAGCCCGGCTGCGGGTGAGCATGAACGGCTGCGGGGACAAGGTGCGGGTCATCCTCGACGACGGCATCGTCGCCGACGCCGCCGCCGGCAGCGACTATATCAAGATCCGCAAGGAAGCGAGTTTCGATGAACGGGAGCTTCGCCTCCTGGAGGTGCACGAAGGCTGGGTGCACGTGGGCACGACCTTGAACGGCAGCCAGCAGCCCTACTGCACCTTTCTGAGCAAGGGAACGCCGTCCTCGACCGTGACCCAGGAGGGCCTCGCCGTCCTCATGGAGATCTTCGCCTTCGCTTCCTTCCCCGCCCGTCTCCATCGTCTGACCAATCGCATCAATGCCGTCCACATGGCCGAGGAAGGCGCGGATTTCCTCGACGTTTTCCGCTTCTATCGGAATCACGGACTCGAAGACCACGACAGCTACACCGCCGCCATGCGCGTCTTCCGCGGCAGCACCCCGACCGCCGGCCCGTTCACCAAGGACATCTGCTACACCAAGGGCTTCACCCTCCTCTACAATTTCCTCCGCTTCGCCGTCCGCGCTGGAAAACTGGAGGCGATCCCGCTTCTCTTTTGCGGAAAAACCGTCCTGGAGGACATCCGCGTCCTCAAGCATCTGCTCGACGAGGGCCTGCTGATCCAGCCCACCTTTGTCCCGCCCCAATTCGCGGACATGCACGGCCTCACCGCGTGGATGTGCTACGCGGATTTCCTTGGCACCCTGAATTTCCAGAAGCTTGAAACCGACTACGCCGAACTCTTCTGAGCATTCTCAGCGGATCTCGATCACACTATTGAGCGATCCCATCGTGTTAGGCACCCAGGACGGACAGCGGGCATCGATCACCCATTCGCCATTGATGACAAACTTGTATTCGAGCGGGCCGGGCGTGGTGTAGATTTGGCGCTCGAAGTTTCCGCGCCCGGTCTTGTCCTTCATCCGGTATTTGTCTGGTTCCCACCCATTGAAGCTGCCCGCCACGTAGACCTCGCTACCGGGCTCGGCGGCTACCTGGAAAACCACCCGCCGACGGGCTGTTTTGCCGCCGCCGGGCTTTGGCGTCGCGGCCTTCTTCACAGGCGGCGGCACCGCCTTTTTCGGTTCTGATCGCTCCTTCGACGCGGGTTTCGCCTTTGCCTGCGGCACCCCCGCCGCTTTGGCCTGTCCCTCCTCCGCGCGAAGGGATTCTCTTGAGTTAGCAATTTGACTCATTGTCTCAAACGGTTTGAGTTTTTTCAACTCTGTTTCTTCAACCCGTGCTCCCATAGGACAACATGGAGCGGTTTTCGGGTCGCGCAACTCCCCGCAACTTGAATATTCACCTTTGTGGAGCATGCTTGACCCATCCCACTCCCACTTCCCTCTGATGTCCGCCGCTCGCCCGATCGAATCATCCCTCGCTCCAGGCTTTTCCCGCTCGCGCGGCGAACACCCTTTTCGCGACGAGGATCCGCGCACCGAGGAACGCGCCCGCCTGCTTGTCGCCGATGCCATCGCCGGGCGGGCTTCGGACATCCACATCGAGCCCGGATCGAGCTCCGTCCGGCTTCGCTTCCGGATTGACGGCAACATGCACGACGTTGCGGACATTCCGAAGAATTCGGCGATCCGGATGGTGCGCTATTTCAAGGTGGCCGGAGGCCTCGATACGACGGAATCCGGCCTCGCTCACGACGGCCATGCCGGCCTCGTTCTCGATGTCGGGGAAACCATCGCGGTTCGAATCTCGAGTGTCCCGAGCGTGAGCGGCGAGCGTCTTGCCATCCGGTTGCTCGACGCGTACCGGCGCCCGTTGCGACTCCCCGCGCTTGGACTCGATCTCCGGGACATCTCCCGCGTCCAGCAGTGGCTCGACGAAGTCAGCGGCCTCGTCGCGATCTGCGGCCCGACCGGGGCCGGGAAATCGACGACCCTTTACGCCCTCCTCGAAGAGATCCGGAACTTCGACCGCTGCGTCATCACCGTCGAGGATCCGGTGGAACGCGAAATCGATGGTATCACCCAGATCGAAGTCAACGGACCCCGGGGCATGACCTTTGCCACGGGACTTCGCTCGATGCTTCGTCTTGACCCCGATTTCATGGTCGTGGGAGAGATCCGGGATGAGGAATCGAACCGTATCGCCATCGAGGCCGCTGGCGCCGGTCGCATTGTCCTCACGACGCTTCATGCGAATGACGCGGTCGGGGCCATTACGGCCCTTCGCAATTACGGAGCCCGCGATTTCGAGATTGCCGCGGCCGTGGAACTTGTCATCGCCCAACGCCTTGTCCGGGTCCCGTGCGTGGAATGTCGTGTGCGCGAAGCTCCCTCCGCCCGCGAA
Source organism: Verrucomicrobiales bacterium (assembly GCA_024641425.1). Lineage (GTDB taxonomy): Bacteria > Verrucomicrobiota > Verrucomicrobiia > Verrucomicrobiales > DEV007 > JAHEDC01. The sequence goes on from JAHEDC010000215.1 coordinate 8,394, forward strand.
TTGAACTGGGCAAACCGTCTGTCCATCGCGCTTCCGGAAAAGTGCTGGCACGCGCGCGGATGCAGGGCCTGCCTTCACCGCGGATATAGCGGTCGGACCGGCATTTTCGAGGTCTGGCCTCTCGATCACCGCAGCCAGCAGCTCGTTCAGGAGCACGCCGACGTTTTCGCCCTGCACGAACACCTTGGAGAGCGAAAGGTCTCCCTCATGCTCAATCACGGCATTGCCAAAGCCCTCGCCGGCGAAACCACCTTTACCGAACTCCTCGCGCTCGGTAAACAGGCCCCCTGGCTCCACCAGACTCCCCACCCATTGCCCCGCAAGATGTAGCCAACCCCTTCCCGCCCCCATGCCTGAGCCCCTCTCAACAAAACCCCGAGGCGCGCCCAAACGCCAATCCTTCTTCCGCCGGCACCGCATCCGCGACCCGCGTCCGCCCGCGCAATCACCCGGTTCCCTCGTCCACATCGGAGAGCGCCACGAGGAGGATGTCCACTTCCACATCATCGACTACGATTCGATCGAAGCCAACGAACTCCGCACCCATTCCATCGAGAAATGCCTCGATTTCGAGATCGTCGAGTCCCCGACCTGGATTCGTGTCATCGGCCTCCACGATGTGGAAAAGCTGGCCCGCCTCCTTGAGAAACGCGGTGTCCACCCGCTCATTCAGGAGGATGTCCTGAACACGAACCAGCGTCCGAAAATCGAGCAGATCGGTGACACGCTCTTCGCTGTCATCAAGGTACTCGTCCCTTCCTCTCCACCCGAGCGGGGCTTCCATGTCGAGAGCCTCTCCATTCTCCTGTCCAAGCACCTCGTCATCACCTTTCACGAATCGGATTCCGACCTCTACGATCCCGTTCTGAAGCGCCTCCACGATGGCCATGGACGGCTCCGGAACAGTGGCTCCGATTACCTCTTTTGGGCGATTCTCGACGCCGTGGTCGACCATTACTTCATCGTCCTCAATCAGGTCGAGGACGAGATCGAACGCCTCGACTCCCTCCTCATGGGCGGCAGCAAGGACAAGGATTTCGATCCGAGGGACCTCCACGGGCTCAAGCAGGACATTTTCCAGCTCTACCGGCTCATCCGCCCTGTCCGCGAACTCGTCGGCGGTCTTTCGAAGATCGACACCACGCTCATCACTCCCGCCACCCACATCTTCCTACGAGACCTCTACGACCACGCCATTCACGCCATCGAGATCACCGAGAACCTCCGCGAAACGGTGAATTCGCTCCGCGACTACCAGACGAACGCGGTGAGCCTCCGGATGAACGAGATCATGAAGGTTCTCACGAGTTTCGCCACGATTTTCCTTCCGCTTACCTTCCTGGCCGGCGTTTACGGGATGAATTTCACCCACATGCCGGAACTCGCCTGGCGTTGGGGCTACCCCGCGCTCTGGGGGGTGTTCTCGCTTGTGGCCCTTGCCATGTTCCTTTTCTTCCGCCGGAAGAAGTGGCTTTGATTTCCCGGTATTTGTTCGTCCCCGAAGATTCGCCTATGTTCCCGGGTGTCTTTCACCGTTCAGAATACGTTCCTTGCCTTCCTCCTTCTCCCCGCCTTCGGATCGTTGGCCGCTCCGTCCACGCTCCTCGTGATCGGCGATAGCCTCTCCCGCGAATACCAGTTGGAGTTCCCCGAGTTCCGT